>JALUYN010000058.1 GCA_027012915.1 Cellvibrionaceae bacterium | reverse complement strand
GGAGCTCGTTCAGTGACTTGTTGAGAAGTTGAGTGTCATGAGTCCCCGGAACACCGCGGGTTTGCAGTAGCGGGTGAATGTCGGTACTCAGTTGCTGTCGCTCTTGTTGTGTCAGATAAAAGTCGTCAATAGAAAGGATGGCCGCAGAAAGTTGGTGTTCGTGACGCAATACGGTGGCCAGGTATTCGGCCAGTGTGCTCTTCCCAGAGCCCTGGCAGCCGTTGATCGCCACCAGCAATGGTTCTTCTCGCTTCTGGGTTTGTCGGTGTATGGTGGCAGCTAGTGGCGCGTACCATTGTTCCGCCAGGGCTAGATAGCTCTCGGGTAACTGTTGTTGCTGAATAAAGTTGGTCAGATCGTTCACGGGTGGTTTGGCCTTGGCAAAGATGAAGAAGCCCAATTAAACCAGATATTGGCAGAAGTGTGAGGGGATTGTGGCCCGGAGCATGGCGGTTAAGTAGAATTGCGCACAGTGCAATGAACTGGTGGGGTGATCTTTGGAAAATAAAGCCGGCAGCGATAGTCGTGAGGCGGGAAGGGTGTCGAAACCTGCGGGCTTATTGCGTTCCAGCGCTGTAGTGAGCGTGATGACTTTTTTGTCGCGCATCCTGGGGTTGGTGCGTGATGTCGTGTTTGCCCGATTTATAGGCGCAGAAGCCGGTGCCGATGCGTTTTTTGTAGCGTTTAAAATTCCCAATTTTTTGAGGCGGCTGTTTGCAGAGGGGGCATTTGCGCAAGCGTTTGTTCCGGTGCTGTCTGAATACCGAACGCAGGGCAGCCAGGTGGCTATTAAAGGTCTTATAGATCGGATTGCTGGGTGTTTGGGTGTAACCTTGATGGCTGTGACTGCCTTGGCCGTTATGGGGGCACCGCTATTGACAGCGGTGTTTGCGCCCGGATTTGTAAGTCAGCCCGAGAAATACCAGCTGGCCAGCGATATGATTCGCATCACATTTCCCTACCTGATGCTCATTTCCTTAACCGGTTTGGCGGGAGCCATCCTCAATAGCTACGACCGTTTTGCAGTGCCGGCGGTGACCCCTGTGCTGTTGAACGTCGTATTGATTTCAGCGGCGGTGATTGCGTCGCCTCACTTTGAAACCCCTGTAATGGCGCTGGCCTGGGGAGTGTTGGCTGCTGGCGTGGTGCAGTTCTTATTTCAGTTGCCGTTCTTGATGCGATTGGGTCTGATGCCTTCTCCCAAGGTGGATTGGGCTGATCCCGGGGTAAAAAAGGTTCTGGTATTGATGGCGCCGGCCATTTTTGGAGTGTCGGTGAGTCAGATCAATCTGTTGTTGGATACTGTGTTGGCTTCTTTTTTGCCCACCGGCAGTGTGTCCTGGCTATATTACTCAGATCGCTTGGCTGAGCTGCCCTTGGGGGTGTTTGGAATCGCTATTGCGACGGTCATTTTGCCGGGTTTGTCTCGCCAGCATTCTGCGGATGACCCCAAGCAGTTTGCGGCAACCCTGGATTGGGCTGTGCGCATGATTCTGCTGGTTGCACTGCCTGCTGCCGTGGCTTTAGTGATTTTGGCCGAGCCAATTCTGGCGACTTTGTTTCAGTATGGAAAAACCACCGTGCACGACATTGAGATGTCCAGCTGGAGCTTGCGAGCCTATGCTTTGGGGTTGGTGGCCTTTATGCTTATTAAGGTTCTCGCTCCTGGGTATTTTGCGCGGCAGGATATGAAAACGCCGGTGCGCATCGGTATTGTTGCCATGATCGCAAACATGATTCTGAATCTGGTGTTTGTGTGGTATTTCTATCTCCATTGGCAGATGGGGCACGTTGGGCTGGCGCTGGCAACTTCCGGCTCTGCTTATCTAAATGCATGGTTGTTGTTTCGAGGCTTAAAGCGTGAGCGGGTATTTCTCCCCGCAGTTGGCTGGGGTCGGCTGATGGGGCAAATGCTGTTTGCCAATATTTCGATGGCTTTGTTGTTGCTCTTTGGAGTCTCGGAATTGAACGGCTGGGCTGATTGGAATTGGATCTATCGAGCTTCGGTGTTGGCGGCTCTGTGTGGCTGCGGACTGCTGGTCTATATTGCTGCTCTTTTGTTGGTCGGATTGAAACCCAAAAAGCTATTAATGAGGGCCTAAAGCGCCCTCATTGGGTGTTTGACGGGCAACTCTAAGGTATACTTCGTCTCTTTTGTAAACCTTTCAGTCTCAATTAACTTAGATACGACGAAAAGATTCAGCCAGTGGTCAGTAAACAGCCAAAATTTATTCGGGGCCTGCACAATCTGCATGCGGCACCCAAGGGAAGTGTGGTTACCATTGGTTCTTTCGATGGTGTGCATTTGGGGCATCAAGCCATTATTCGGCAGGTCAAGGCGCATTCCCAGGAGTTGGGGCTGCCATCGGTGGCCATTATCTTTGAACCCCAGCCTCACGAGTTCTTTTCTGCGGAGCGGGCCCCTGCGCGTTTGATGCGTCTGCGAGAGAAGGCTCTCGCTCTGTTTAATGCAGGTATTGATAGCGTATGTTGTCTGCAGTTTAACGAGCGCCTGCGCGGTTTGACCGCTGAACAGTTTATCTCTCAGGTTTTGGTAGAGGGGCTGGGTACTCGTTTTCTGGTGGTTGGCGACGACTTCCGTTTTGGTTGTGATCGCAGTGGTGACTACGGATTGCTGAAGTCTTCGGGCGAGAAAAATGGCTTCGAAGTTCAGGATACCCACACTTTCGAAATAGAAGGTGAGCGGGTTAGCAGTACACGTATCCGCAAAGAGCTGGAACAAGCCAATCTGCTCCAGGCGCAAAAACTGTTGGGACGTCCGTACGCTATTACAGGGCATGTGGGTTACGGCCAGCAGCTGGGGCGTCAATGGGGTGTGCCTACCGCCAATGTTGAATTGCACCGCTATCGAGTGCCGTTGCAAGGCGTGTTTGCCGTTCGAGTCACTTTGCCCGACGGCAGTCTGGCGAATGGAGTTGCCAATGTGGGAGTCCGACCCACAATTGAAGAACATTTAAAACCGATTCTCGAAGTACATTTGCTGGAGTTCTCAGGAATTTTGTATGGCGAGATTATCGATGTTGAGTTTGTGGAAAAGCTCAGAGACGAAAAGAAATTTGAGTCGCTGGACGATCTGAAAGCGCAGATCTACCGCGATATCGATGAAGCAAAAGCGTTTTTTAAAACGCTCACTTAATCAGAGTTAGATAGAGTTATGACTGACTACAAGGCCACTTTGAATTTGCCGAAAACGGCGTTCGCCATGAAAGCCAATTTGGCTCAACGCGAACCTCAAATGTTAAAGAAATGGCAGGGCGATAACCTGTATCAGGCTATTCGTGATGCGCGTCAAGGGCGCGATAAGTTCATTCTGCACGATGGTCCTCCATACGCCAATGGCGATATTCATATCGGTCACTCAGTTAATAAAATCCTGAAAGACATCATTATCAAGTCGAAGACGTTGAGTGGTTTTGATGCGCCCTACATTCCCGGTTGGGACTGTCATGGTTTGCCCATTGAGCACAATGTGGAAAAGAAAATCGGCAAGGCTGGCGTCAAGGTTGATGTAAAGACCTTCCGTCAAAAATGCCGCGAATATGCTGCTCGGCAGGTTGAGGGGCAGAAGAAGGACTTTGTGCGCCTGGGAATCTTTGGTGATTGGGACAAGCCTTATCTGACCATGGATTACAAATTTGAGGCGGATATTATTCGCGCGCTTGGCAAAATTGCCGAGAATGGCCATCTCCACAAAGGTTTTAAGCCGGTCTACTGGAGTGTCGTGGGCGGTTCGGCGCTAGCGGAAGCCGAGGTGGAGTATCAGGATAAAACTTCTAGCTCCATCGATGTTCGCTATAAAGTGGTGGATGAGACCGTTCTGACAAATGCCTTGGGTGAACTGCAAGGCTCTGGCGACGTATCCGTTGTTATCTGGACAACAACCCCTTGGACATTGCCGGCCAGTCAGGCAGTTACTGTGCACGCAGAGCTGGACTATGTCGCAGTGCAGGCGGGCAGTGAGCGTCTGTTGATGGCCGAAGCGTTGTATGAAGGCGTAATGGCTCGCGCAGGAATCGAAGAATACGAAATCGTTGGGCGCTGCAAAGGCGAAGCTCTGAATGGGCTGCAATTACAGCATCCGTTTTACGAGCGCCAGCTGCCAGTAATTCTGGGTGAGCACGTGACCACCGATGCCGGTACCGGCTGTGTGCATACCGCGCCTGACCATGGTGTGGACGATTTTAATGTGGGGCAGAAAAACGGTCTGGAAACCCTTAACTACGTTGACGATCACGGGGTATACCG
>JALUYN010000057.1 GCA_027012915.1 Cellvibrionaceae bacterium | reverse complement strand
GTCTACTTCGGGCAGTTTGTTCTTGAGATACAGTTCTTCACCTGACAATTGCGCGCCCTTGATAAACTGCACTACGCCCACCTTGTGGTCGTAACCCAGTGAACGCAACACCATGCCAAAACCAGAGCTGCTCTTGCCCTTGCCGTTACCGGTAATCAGGATCGAAACACCACGCTCTTCGTCAGCGGCAGCGATGGCAGCGTCAACTTTTTCTTTCTGTTTTTCCATCGCCTTTTTGTGTTTGGCGTTCTTTTGGTTTTCGTCGCGGTTACTATTTTCACTCATAACAAATACCTCGGATTCGTTTCTACAATAAAATAAGGGCGCAAGTATAACCGCGCCCCTATTCCACTACCTATTTTTCTGTTGCCCTACCGCCAATTTTCTTAGCGACTGCTGGGGCTCAACACAACGAACTATCGCATTAGAACTTAAGTCGCAATCCTGCGTATACCGCTGCTCTTGCAGAATTAAAGCCAGTTACTTCTTCGTACTCTTCATCAGTCAGATTTTGAGCTCGAACGTATACTTCAGAAAACTCATTCAGTTTGAAGTTTGTCGTTAGATCAACAACTTCATAGGAATCCAACTTTACATAACCTACACCAAAGACATCATTTTCAGCGCCGCGGGCCGCACGTACGCTCAAATTGACACTCCATACATCAGGCAAAATATCAAAAGACGCACCGACATTGGCCAAGTGTCTCGGGCGTCTGGAGCGAATTTCTCCGTCTGGAGTGCTCGTGTCGTTATAGGTGTAGTTACCGAATACACCGAAGCGATCATTAATCGGGGATTCAACGGTCAACTCGATACCTTTAGATCGGCTAATGCCCTTTTCCTGAAGGTAACCAGAGAAGCCTGCCAGATCAAAATCAATAGCGTTTTCGATTTCCTGATCAAAGTACACCACTTCTATTCGAGTGTTTTCTGCAGTGAAATACTCAATACCGATATCGAAGCCTTCACTTGTTTCCTCTTCCAATACAACCAATGATGCTGGAGGGAACGCAGAAGCACTCTCGTTGTATGCAATCTCGGACAGGCTGGGCGCGCGGAAACCTGTGCCATAGCTGGCTTTGTACTTCAAAGTTGCACCATCTTCGAAATCTACCACGTAGGCACCAGTCACACGATAACTGGTATGCTCACCAAAGTCGTCGTTGTCATCGTGACGAACACCGGCGGTGAAGAACAAATTATTATCGAGTTGACTCTGCAACTCTACAAAGTAGCCATTCTGATCTCGCTCTACATCATTTCCACTTGATGTAGTGATTTCTTCAGATTCTGTTTCGACACCGTATACCAATGAAAAATTCTCATTGATCTTGCCTGTGCCAAGATATTCAAAGCGATCAATATCTCCATTGGTATCAAATGAAGGAACGCCGGCCGTCAGGTTTTTTCTTCGAATATCTGTATTTGCTACAGCAAAGCTATGAGTAAACACTTCACCGGTGTAGTCGAGTGACACACGGTATGTTTTTTCGTCATAACTGGATACGCGATCGCTAGTACCAAAAGAGCTATCGAAAAGGTTAGTACCGGACACATCGCGATACACACCTTGAAGTCGCAGGGTGTCTGTTAGATTTACACCAGCTTTGAAATGATACGTCTGATTGTCATAACCGTCTTTGTCTTTGGAAGCATCAGCCTTTAGGGCATTGAAACCGTCAGTTTCATAATCACTTACAGACAAGTACACATCGCCAATCTCGTTTCCAGCTGCTACATAGCCAGAATACTGCTCTGTGCCATATCTTCCACCTTCTAAAGATAAACCGCCGGAGATACCATCAAGCTCTGTATTACTGGTGATATTCACAACGCCGCCGGCATCGGCACCATACATCATTCCTTGAGGACCACGCAGAATTTCAACACGAGAGACGCCTGAACTCAGCAGGTGCTGAATCTGCGGTCCAACCTGAGTGCCAGTGGGATCTGAGATTTCAACACCATCCATCAACACCAAGGTTCGATAGCCTTCCTCGCCACGAATGCGCATTGCGGTTTGCTTACCTGCACCGCCAGTATTGGTAACACCCACAGCAGTTTGCGTGCGCAGCACATCAGCCAGCGCACTGTAGCCTCTTGCTTCAATATCAGAGATATCCAGAACAGAAACGCTGGTTCCTACTTGGCGCATTGGCATTTCAATGCGGCTGGAAGTTACAACAATCTCTTCCATATAGGTGTTCGAGGCAACAGCCTCGCCGGATACGATCAGCGCAATAGCGCTGGAAATAAGTGATTTTTTCATGGTTCGCCCCAAAGCAATATAATTCTAGGAATTGCAATGAGAGAGGGGAAATCGTGGGAACAGATATAGAGACTGACCACCGATGAGCCCTCCGCTCATCTTCGAGTTGAGGACTCTGTGTGTTCGTCATTGCGAGCGTAGCGAAGCAATCTCGTCACGTTAGAGAGATCGCCACGCAGCTTGTGCTGCTCGCGATGACGGCAGTAAGCAAAGTCCTCGCTCTGTAATGGCCGGTTCCGGGCTCGTTGTTTCGAAATCTGACGATATTCGAAATCAACCTACCGTTGCGGGGGCAGCGCTGGAATTGAATGTCCTTTTGAGAGGAGTCGCACCAGCTTCCCGTTTACTCCCATGCTGACCGAAGCTCTCTTCAGCCTTGGCACGGGTACCAAACACAGTGGGCGGCACTCTACTGATTTGACCCCAACAGGTCAAGATATAAACAGGGATGGAAAGCGCGACAGAGTCACGCTTCTGAGCGGAAAAACAGACTGCTGAATGGATTTAACAGGCGAGCAACCCCAGAGGTGAAGTGCAGCGGAGCATCGATAACAGCGAGGCACAGGCAACCGCGAGTGGCTACCGGAACGTGTTCATCCGCCTCGGTACGCACTAGAAAGTCACCAGGGAAGTACTCACCTTCTTCGTCCTTAAAACTGCCCTCCAGAATCAAGGTTATCTCCTGACCCTTGTGGGTATGCTTCGGAATACTGCCGCCGGCTTCCATATAGATAAAGTCGATTTGATAGCCCAAACCATGTTTCGCCACAGGGCTTTGCCACACCTCACCCATTACGTGATTCCAGGCACCGGAGCGCTCGACGATGCCTGAGAGCACCGAAGGTACTTCAATATTGCGCCCCTGAACATTCATGCTGAGTTTTTTTGCAGTGGCTGGCTTTGTCTCTACCTGTGGCTGACTCACGACATCGTCTACCAGATCGGCGACCAGAGCGTCGATATCGAAGCTATCAGCCAAATCCGGGGGTTGCTTCAGATTCAAGACTTCTGCGGCTTCAACAGCCTCCAGCTGGCGCACCCGGTCGCGGCATTCGTGGCAAAAGCCCAAATGTGCTCCCACCATAGCGGTGAGTACGTCATCGAGTTTGCCCATACTGAACTCTAGCAGGACGCTGTCTGAGGGATGGTAATCAGTCATCGTCGTGATACCTCGCTTTCAGGATGTCTTTTAACCGCTGCATACCCAACCGAACCCGGCTTTTGACCGTACCGATAGGTATACCCAGTACTTCTGCCGCTTCCTGGTGGGAACACTCTTTGAGATAAACCAGCGCAATGGCTTGTCGCTGAGGCAAAGGCAGGCCGTCCAGAGCACCACGCAACAACTCCTCGGACCAGGAGGAATCGTCCATTTCAGCTGCTGGTTCGGATTCCAGACTGTCGGTGTAGGCCTCGTCAGCGGAAACCAACACGGGACGGCTCATGCGCCGACGGCCAATATCAAAACAACGGTTACGGGCTATGGTGTATATCCAGGTGAGCACCTGAGCCTTGTCCTGATCGTAGGAATGGCCCTTCTGCCAGACAGCCAACATGGTGTCCTGCAATACTTCTTTGGCGGTGGACTCATCGCCCACCTGTCGTATCGCAAATGCCACGATACGCGCGCCCAGTACTCGAAACAGTTCAGCCAGAGCGGCTTTGTCACGTCGATTGACGATACGGCACATCAGCTCCTGCAGCTGTTCGCGCTCATTGGCATTGCCAGTGTCTGCTTTTTTTTCCGGTTCAATCAAGGAAGTGCCCGTCATTACCATCATAGGTCGAAACACCAGTAGTATATTGATTCCTGCATAGGTACGCCATCAGTGGCCAGGCAGATCACTTTTTCTGAGAATATCCAAAAGCAGAGCCTGCGCCGCCGCAACACTGGGCTCTGCCAACACCTCGAACTTGTCCTCTGCACTGATTGGTAGCAGCTCTAACCAACGGTAGACATACCAGTTGGGGGGTTGTCGCTCTAGCGTGGGGTACAGC
>JALUYN010000056.1 GCA_027012915.1 Cellvibrionaceae bacterium | reverse complement strand
ATCTGCTACGAAATCGTCTACCCGGATCTTGTGGCTCGCCAAGCTTCCCACAGTCAAGTATTGATCACATTGAGCAATGACGCCTGGTTCGGACGCTCCTGGGGGCCACTGCAACATCTGCAGATGGCACAAATGCGCGCCCTGGAAACTGGCCGCTATATCATCCGCAGCACCAACAACGGCGTCAGTGCGATTATTACGCCAAGCGGAGAGTTGCAGCAGCGCGGTGGTCAATTCACCCGGGAAGTTATCATCGGCCACGTCATCCCCATGTCTGGGAACACCCCTTTTGTCAGGACCGGTAGCCTGCCGGTTATTGTTCTGTGCCTGCTGATGTATCTGAGTTGTGTTGTACGCTCGCGCCAGTCGCACACCCAACGAGCGTAATATCATGACCGTATTTAATACTCCTTTCCTCAGCCCCATTCTGGCATTTCTTTCGCGACTCTATCTGAAAATGGCGGGCTGGAAACTACAGGGACAGGCACCAACGTGTAACAAATGCGTGATTATCGCCGCCCCCCACACCAGCAACTGGGATTTCCTGCTGATCATCACCATGGCCTTTGCCTTTAAGCTGCGCATCAACTGGATGGGCAAAGACAGTCTGTTCAAGGGTCCTGCGGGGCCGATCATGCGCTGGATGGGTGGTGTTGCAGTGGACCGCAGTAAGAGCAACAATCTGGTCGATGCCATGGTGGAGACTTACGCTCAGCACGATGAACTCAAGCTCGCCATTCCTCCGGAAGGTACCCGCGGCAAGGTGCGACAATGGAAATCGGGCTTCTACCATATTGCCCACAACGCCGGGGTCCCTATTTCTCCCAGCTTTTTGGATTTTGGCAACAAAAAAGGCGGCTTCTTCCCGAATTTTATTACCACAGGAAACTACGCCGAAGACCTGATAAAAATTCAGTCACTCTACAAGGGTATGATGGGTAAGAATGGGCCTGTCAGCCTGGACTCAGAATAGATTCTCAGAGAAAAAACGGGCATAGGAAACAATACCCATCAAGAGCCCATCAAAGGCTGACAGCCACTTCGCAGACTGCGCCTATAGATCAACTCGTCCAAACAAGCTGATAGCCTGCTAGAATAGCTCAGCCTCACCTGTGTCGTCGTCGCCCGGGCCGCCGCCCCCCGTGGTTTGTTGAAGTCGGGCTTTCTTGCGTCTGGCTGTGTGCCACGGCATGGTATTAGTAACAAAGCTCGACAGACTGTCGCGCAATTGATCCGCCATTTTCTCCATATCTTCCTTAGAAATAGCGCGCATCCGCGAGGCATCGAGGCTCGCCTGATTCATTTCCGACAAGCCATCAACGGCTACTCTCGCCTCGCCGGCAGTAGCCAACTGCTGCGAAGCTGAATCACTGATTGCCGCTCCCGAACTATTCACAGCGCCGATAACTTCCACCAGCTCTGTCAACTGCTCAGCCACTCGGGAAACTTTGGCCTGGCTTTCCATTGAAGCCTCACTGCTCTTGCTCATTACCGACACCATAGCGCTTGTGCGCTGCTGCACTCGCTCCAGCATACTGCGAACCTCATCGGTAGATTCACGGGTACGAGACGCCAATGACCGCACTTCGTCGGCCACTACCGCAAAACCTCGCCCTTGCTCCCCCGCACGGGCGGCCTCGATAGCTGCGTTGAGAGCCAGTAAGTTGGTCTGCTCGGCAATGCTGTTAATGGCCTCAACGATAGAGCCAATCTGATCGGTCTCTTGTTTCAGTTCGTCGAGCACACTGGCGGCATCCTGCATATGCCCCGAAAGACTGCCCACTACCTGGCTGGTTTCCAGCATCGCGCCCTGACAATCATTGACCGATTCATTGCCGTGCTGCAGCTGGTCGGATATTTGCTGTGACTGTGCCGCCACTTGTTCAGTCTGCTCAGACATAGTGGTCATGGCGCTCATCACACTTTGCGAATAGTTGGTCTGTAGCAGGGCTTTCTGTGTGGTGTCGTTATAGCTGTCAGCCAACTCTTCGGACATCGGCACCAACCGCGCAGCCGCAGAAATGGTGCTTACTACGGTTTTCTCTGTGGCCTCGAGCAGGCGATTGATTTCCACCACCAGATCCTGAATTTCTTCTGGTGCGCTATCTACATCAACGCTCGCGGTAAGGTCCACCTTATCGGATGCCAGTACTCTATCCATAGTGCCGCGTAGAAATCGTATACGCCTATCCGCCGTGTACACCGCAAGCCAGTACAAGCCACCGATAATCACCGCATCCTTGAGCAACAAAATTGCCAAGTTGTCGAGAAAGTCAACCAGCAGAAAATCGATGATGGGCAAGCCAACAATCAAACCAAGTACTATATGTTTACGACGCATATCAATCCTATTCAGTAAAATTGCACTGATAACAAACTATCGGCCAGATAGAGAAAATCTGGAGTCATCCCGGAGCAGGCAAGTATAGCTATAACCATAGACTCAAATACTCGATAAACAGCGCTTCGCCACCAGTCAGCATCCGCTGTCAGCGGTACTTTCCAGAGCCAGAAATTGCTCTGAGAACAACGACAAAGACATGGGACGCCCGAGCAAATAGCCCTGCAACCAGTCGAC
This sequence comes from Cellvibrionaceae bacterium, assembly GCA_027012915.1. The sequence continues at coordinate 19,655 of JALUYN010000056.1, read as the reverse complement.
ACCTAGGCGCATCAGAGCCAGGCATTCGGCCTCGCTTTCCACACCCTCAGCTACAGTTATGGCGTGAGTCGACTGAGCTATCTGGACAATGGCCAACACAATCTTGCGATTAACTTCGGACTCGTGAATAGCCTTGACAAATCCCATATCAATCTTGATCACATCAGGCCTCATTCGCTGCATGTAGAGCAGGGACGAATAACCGGTTCCGAAGTCGTCCAGACCTACCCTAAAACCGAGCTCATGCAATCGTTCAACGGCCGCCACAAACTCCTGATCGCCTTCCATAGCAGCAGTCTCCGTCACTTCAAATATCAATCGTGAGGGGGCCACGCCATAACGGCGGGTGGTGTTTTCGATAAATGGAATTAGTTCAGGCTCTTGTAGATCCAGCACAGACAGATTGATGGACACATGGAATTCCTCCGGAACATCAACACTCGCCAACCAACGACACACATGATCCAGCATGATCTGAGTAATGCGAAACACCAGAAACGACTGTTCTGCCAACGGAACAAACACCCCGGGGCTAACCATCCCACGCTTGGGGTGCTCCCAACGGACCAGAGCTTCGGCCCCACGCAAACGTCGCTGCGCGTCAAACTGAGGCTGCAGATAGCACTGCAACTGCCCCTCAGCCAGGGCGGATCGCAGGTCAGCCAGCAAGTCGAGTCGCTGCTTGCTGATGGTGTCCAGCTCCTGATCAAAGCTGTAGCAATTCACACGCCGCAACTCACACTGATTGAGCGCCAACTGAGCGCGACGATAACACTCTTCCAGTGTGATTTTTCGCGTATTGTAATGAGCAATACCCAACTCCAGGGTCAAACTACCAACTACCCCTTCCACTTCTATAGGCTTGTCGGCGGCTTCAATCAGCGGATCAATATGCCGTTCCAGATTTTTGACATTCGCCGCCACCAGCAGCATCTGGTTCCCCGGCAGACTGATCAGATAACTATCCCCCCCATACGGGAGCGCAATGGGAAGCGACCAAACCTCTCTATCAAGGCACTCGTTCAACTGTTCTATAAAACGACTGTAAACACCGGATGTCACACCCGGACCTAACAGCCCAGTGAAGGCTTCAATTCCCTTCACCCGCAACATCACTAACCACAGCTTTTTCTGCCCGGTAATACTGTGCTCCAGCGCCTCAGCAAATCGATTGCGAAAAAAAGAATAGTTGGGCAACTGAGTCTGCGGGTCCGTGAAGGCGCTCTTGATGCTCTCTTTTTCCGCAAACAGATTCCGGTCAACCAGCGCTATGGACAAAATAGCCAATTCGGCCAGCGCGCCAAACATCAAACCGTGTAATGTGAACTCATTGGCAGGAATCAGATTTTTGTACGCGGCAACACCGATCGCGGCACCAACCAACAAACACAACCAGGAGATAAAGAAAAAACGTGCGGGGAAGAACCCATTGCGGAAAGCCTGCGCCGCCATGGACAGAATAAACAGGGAGACTATTCCCTGAAATACTACAAACGCACTAAACAACACATACTCCGGCACCCATAGGGACAAGAGCCCTGCCACCGGCAGCAAGTACAGCAGATAGCGCCCGGCCCTGTAGAATCCCGGCGCATAGAGCTTTGCCGCGAGAAAGCGGGTGGCGAACAGCACTGCGGTCATAGCCAGAAGCGCATTGAGGAACAGAATATGGCCCGCCAACCAGGCGAACACCGAACGTGGCCAGATAAAATGCCCAAAACCTAGCAGTATCGAGAGCTCCACAAACGTCAGCATATAGAACAACAGATACCAGATGTATGAACGACTGCGGGACAACAAGCCAATAACACCGTTGTAGAGCGCAATGATGGCCAGAAAGATCGCTACGCCGCCAATAAACAGATTGCGCTGGGACACGTAATCGTAGAAGGCATCTCGGGAATAGATCACCGCAGGAAGAATGGCGGATCCGTCTGTCTGCTTGCGAATCAACAGGGTCAATTGCTGATCCCGGGAAATGCTAAAATCAAATACCGGCCCCAAGTAATCGTCCGCATCCCGTCCAACAGTGTCAGCAACGCCCATTTTGCGCGAGGCAATTAGCTCACCGCCATCGAACAGATAGACATCCAGGTGCTGCAGCACCAGATTTTTGATGACCAAAGAGTAGGATCGACGGGCATCATCCTTGAAAAATCCATGTAATTGTATTCGATGCCAATAGGCTTCAGGCCCTTCACTGATCGACTTGGCAAACAGGCTCTCCTCGAAAGGCGAGTTTAACAGCAGGTGCGGGACATCTTGATCCTCTGCAATCCGAGTCGGCAGAGGGTAGGCCAAGGTTACTTTTTGGACATTATCACTGAGCGGCACAACCATTTGCGCCTGTAATGGAGCTGAAGCTATCAGCAGTGCCACAACCCAAAGACTAACGGCAGCAAATCGCAAAGTCGCGGGCAACTGCAAATAACCATAATTGAGAGACCTCACTCCCTGAGCATACGACACTGTCGACTCCGACTCTCAGTGCTTACAGGCGCTGCCAGCGCTTCAATCGCATGCAAGTTTGCGCAGGAGACTCCGCGCGAACCCCAACGAGACGATTTTCTTTGTCATCGAGTACCAACAACATCATTTTATCCCGCTCCCTGCCGTGCTTTTCGATATCGGCTTCCAGTTGCTGCCGTATGACTTCAAGGGGCAAATTTCCCTGCTGGGATAGTTGGTCGTAGAAGAAGGAATACTTCGCGCAGAAGTGCTCATTGTCCTGAGCACAGCCCACTAAAACCAAAAAACACCAAGGCGCAATTTTCAGCAAAATCCATCTCCCTACAAGAACCATTTGTAGTATAGACATATTTCACTGACGGCGACACGAAAATACCGACTGTTAACGTCGGCCTCTGCTACGATTAAGCCTAGCTGAGCTGCGATACCAGATCCAAAAGCCGGATAGCGCCAAAAACAACAATCCCAGAGCCGCGAGATCCACCAGCAAGACTCCCGCATAGCCAGCTATTCGACCGCTATGCAGATCCAACAGCACTCGTTCCCAATCCAGGCGCTGCGCGTTGGCTCGGCTGCTCAAAACCTCCAGCGACTTAACACTTGCTGCCGGCACAAGCGGCGGCGACCACTGCACAACCACAGAATCTGGCACACTGCCGACCTGAAGAGAATTGAGATCGACCAAAGAAACTGAGCCGCTGATATCCAGGCACAAGTTCACGCCACAGGTGCCCACTCGTGTTATGCCATCGGGAATGCCATAGAGGCTCCCCAAACGCTCCTGATAAACACCCTCGGCGGACAACAGCACCAGCTCACTGCGGCAGGCGACTGCGATAAACGGCGGCAGGTATACCGCGCCCTTCAGTTCGCCAGCACAATTGGCGACTTTGTTTAGGCCATAATAAACGTGGCCGTTGGTGTCAGCACTTACCCAGGTTTCATTTACAGAAACGCTCTGCAGCGATGCAGGCTCAATACCATACCAACCCAGCAACCAGTTTTGCTCAACGCCTTGCCTACCCAGTTTCAGTTCAGAGGTGTGGTTCAGTACAACACCGGTCAGGGTGACCATTATTACCAACAGTGCACAGCACAAACCTACGCGTTTGTGCCAGCGCCACAGAAATGCACGCAAGCGATGACTTGTACTCATACATCTTCCTGAGGCTTCGAAAACGGTGTCATTTCGTGGCAATAAAGCGCCAGCCGTGCAATTTTCTTCAACGCACGAACCGACAAGGTGGCTCCGGTAATGCCGTCAATATGAGAGTCCAATGAGCGATCATCTCCGTCCTCTAAAGACACGCCTTTAAACTGATCGGTAAAAAATGAATAGCGCACCTCGCCACCACAGCTTTCGCGATACTCCAGAATCGTCACATCCTCAATACCGCCTTGTCCCACGGAGATTCCCACCGTAATGGGGAGCTCTTTGCCAATCTCCTCAAATATCCACGCAGTGCGCTGTCCTTGTCCCCAGTAGCGAAGACGTAAACCGGCAAACTGTCGCCCCAGGATCTGACTGAGGTCTTCTCTCGCCGCTTTACTGACCCAGAGTGTCTGCCAGGAGACTGGCTCGGAAAACACCTTGTTTCGGTAATCATCTACCGTTAGGAACTGTCCCTTTTGAGCATAGACCGGCAAGCAAACAACAAACAGCAATAGAATTCGGCAGAAGGTTTTCAAAGCTCTTTCTCAACATTTTCTAAATCGCAAAAGGGGCGCAAAGCGCCCCTTTCTTGTCATAATCATCCTTGCGGGAGATTAGAAAGACCAGCCAACACCCAGATTCAAGCTGTCATCGTCTGAACCATTAGTATCGTTAACGTAGTCGGTGTAGTCAGCCTTCAAGACTACCTGCGGGTGCAGCCAGTAGTTTACACCGTATTGCCAGATTTCGTTTTCAACGGAATTCGACAGGCCAGCGGTGTTATCGTATTCGCTGTAGCGAACAAATGCACCCAGGTTTTCAGTCAGCTTGTAAGAAGGCTCGATGTACCAACCTTCCTGCTTGTCGGCACCCAGCGCTTCGAAGTAATCGCCTTCGATATCCCACTCAGCCCACAACGCGCGCAAACCAAAATCGCCGGCCTGATAAGCTGCGTGAACCTGGAACAGGTCCGCTTCGCCACCGTCGCTCAGGATACCCTGTGTAACGTCTTGCTGGCGCTGGTAGGTAGCGCCCAACTCCAGACCTTGAATACCGGTGTACTTCAGACGGGCAGTAAAGGCCAGATCTTCGGCAATGGCGTTAGCGTTGCCCTGACGACCATCACGAACTTTGTACTTACCCGCATCGGTGTCGATCTTCAAACCACTGTGAACCGCAGCGTTATAGGTCAGGCCAGGAGCGATTTCACCCTTCAGCTGAACACCGGCTTCCCACCAGGTAGCAGGCAGGATGTTTTTCTCTACTGAATTGCGCTCAGTACCATAGAAAGTATCTGGCTCGTGAGTTTCATTCAGGATACCCACAGGAATCAGGAATTGGCCGAATTGCGCACTGTGATTCTGGGCGTAATCCCACTCGATATAAGCCTGCTCCAGCTCAACTTTACCGCCTTTGCCGGTGTGGGCGTGTTCAACTTCCAGCTCAGAGAAGAAACGCAGGTTGTCGGTAAATTGATGTCCGATAAACAAAACGAAGCGGTGCGCATCAATCTGATCATCTTTATCAGAGAAGTGGTTAAAGTGGTGCTCACCGTAACCGCCAATAGAAGTCTTCTCGACCCACTGAGCTACTTTCGCCAGTTTGCCGCCAACCACAGCGCCCTGCTCGACCGCATCAGCGGTAGCAGTAACCTTAATCTCGGTTTCTTCGATCTTGTCTTCCGCTTTATTCAGCTGAGATTTCAGACTTTTGATTTCGGCCTGCTGTTGCTGAATCAATTGCCACATCTCTTCCAGAGATGGAGTCTTTTGCGCCGCTTGCAGCAGCTACCGCCATTGCAATCATGGATTTTTTGAACATTTTTTACTCCCCGAAAGCCATCATAGTATTTTTAAGCGAGCGAAGATTAGTACAAATGCTACTTATTATCAATTTGATTTGACATACTGATTACAATTGACTTCCTCTACCTAATTGTAGGTAGAAGCCAAACTATGATCACGACGGTGAAATAAGCCCAGATGCAGGATCGCCCGCTATCAGCGACAGTCAGACATAAAAAAACCCCACCAAATTGGCGGGGCTTTTCTTCAAAACAGAACGCGCTCGGTAAGCGCAACAATCAACTCTCGGTTGCAGCTGAATCTACCAATTCTTTCAGTTCACCGTTTTCATGCATCTCGGTAATGATGTCACAACCACCTACCAATTCACCTTTCACCCAAAGCTGCGGAAACGTTGGCCAGTTTGCATACTTGGGTAATTCACTGCGAATTTCGGGATTGCTCAGAATATCTACATAAGCAAACCGCTGGCCACAGGCCATCAGCGCCTGGGAAGCACGCATGGAAAAACCACACTGGGGCGCATTGGGAGAACCTTTCATATAAAGAATAATACCGTTCTCTTCGATCTGTTGTTTGATGGTATCCATGATATCCATACCGACACTAACCTCACTCATAAGTCACAAACTATGTTCACAAAAATAAAACAGGCAAAAAACCCACCTAATAACTAGGTTATTGCAACATTTTACCCCAAGCTTTTGCCTCCACCTAGCGCTTATTGAGCCAATACCACCTGAGAGCCGGGGCAGCCATTGCAGATCCCTCCAATTGCTTATAGTATCAGCAGTCTAATCAGGCAGCCCTGCGCTGCCTTTTTTTATTGCAGTTGATAACACATGGAGACGGGCATGAACGCCGCATCGATTATGAATACCTATGGTGAGCGCAAGCTGACCTTTACCAAAGGCGAAGGCAGCTACCTTTGGGACGAACAAGGTAATCGATATCTCGATGCGCTAAGCGGCATCGCGGTATGCGGGCTGGGCCACAGCCACCCGGAACTAGCCAGCGCTCTGGCAGAACAGGCCAGCACCCTACTGCATACCTCTAATCTGTACTTGACCGACCCCGGATTACAGCTCGCAGAAAACCTCTGCAACGAGACTGGAATGGACGCCGTATTCTTTTCCAACTCCGGTGCCGAAGCGAATGAAGCTGCCATTAAGATCGCTCGCAAGTACGGCAATGATCAAGGCATTAACAATCCTACAATCATTACCATGAATGGCAGCTTCCACGGCCGCACCATGGCTACTCTGACGGCCACCGGCAATCCAAAAGTTAAAGCCGGATTTGCTCCTCTACTGGAAGGCTTCGTGCACGTCGACTACAACGATATAGAAGCTGTAAAAGCCGCAGCCACAGAAAATGTCGTTGCCATACTGGTAGAACCAGTGCAAGGTGAAGGTGGAGTCAATATCCCCGCCAACGACTACCTTAACAAGCTGCGCGATCTCTGTGACGCCAACAATTGGCTACTGATGCTGGACGAAATTCAGACCGGCAATTGCCGAACTGGCAAACACTTTGCTTTTCAGCACAACGGAATTCAGCCCGACGTAATAACCACCGCTAAAGGGCTTGGCAACGGCCTCCCCATCGGAGCCTGCTTGGCTCGCGGTAAAGCTGCCGAAATTTTGGTGCCCGGCACTCATGGATCAACCTATGGCGGTAATCCACTGGTTTGCCAAGGAGCTCTTACCGTACAAAATATCCTTAAGCGCGACGGCATAGCAGAACAGGCTGCAAGCATGGGTGATTACCTGATCAAGGGCTTCAACGAAGCCTTACAAGGTAATCCCCTGGTACAAGATATCCGTGGCAAGGGCATGATGGTCGGCATAGAACTGACCCAACCCTGCGCACAACTAGTTGCGAAAGCTGCGGAACATAAACTACTTCTTAATGTAACGGCAGAAAAGGTTATTCGTCTGCTGCCCCCATTAGTCATCACTCAGGAGCAGGCAGACACGATTATAGAAACCGTCAGCCAGCTGATCAGTGATTTACAAGAATAAGGGACAACCATGAGCGTCAGACACTTTCTCACCCTCAATGACCTGAGCGCCCAGGAACTGGAAAATTTGATCGACCGCGCCATCGAAATGAAACGCCTTCACAAGCAAAAGTTCGATAGCGCACCTTTTCCCAATCACGTACTGGGTATGATCTTCGAGAAATCCTCGACTCGCACTCGCGTGTCCTTTGAAGCGGGCATGGTGCAACTGGGCGGCTCCGCTCTATTTCTGTCGCCCAGAGATACACAACTCGGCCGCGGTGAACCTATCGAAGATTCTGCACGAGTCATCTCGAGCATGGTGGACATCATTATGATCCGCACCTTCGAGCACGAAAAGATTGAGCGCTTTGCAGAATACTCCAAAGTTCCTGTTATCAATGCTCTGACCGACGACTACCACCCGTGTCAGTTGCTGGCGGATATTCAGACCTATACCGAGCACCGGGGCAGCCCGAAAGGAAAAACCGTCACCTGGATTGGCGACGGCAACAACATGTGTCACTCCTACATCAACGCTGCTGCCTTGTGCGATTTCAAGCTGAATATTGCTTGCCCAGAAGGTTTTGACCCCAACCCCGAGCTGGTTGCCAAGAACTCAGATCGCGTCGCTATTTATCGCGACCCCAAGGAAGCCACTCGTGGGTCCGACTGGGTTGTCACCGATGTCTGGGCATCCATGGGCCAGGAAGAAGAACAGAGAGAGCGCGAACAACAATTCGCCGGCTTCCAGGTCAACCATGACCTAATGCAACTGGCCAATAAAGATGCCATATTTATGCACTGCTTACCGGCGCACCGCGGCGAAGAAGTCAGTGGGGAGTTGCTGGAAGACGAGCAAATTTCCGTTGTATGGGATGAGGCCGAAAATAGACTGCACGCCCAGAAGGCTCTGATGGAATTTTTACTCAACCATCGCAAATAATTAGCCAGCAATAGTCAAGTCGGGCAAAGCCCGACAAATCGAACAAGCACAAAAAAGCCGGGCAATGCCCGGCTTTTTTACGTCTTACACATCTCACACTGATCAGGCGTGACGCTCCGGCTTCAGCAGGAAGTGCGCCAGAGCAGGCATCAGAATCAAAGCGCCAACCATGTTCCACAGGAACATAAAGGTCAGCAGAATTCCCATATCCGCCTGGAACTTAATGGGTGACCAGGCCCAGGTAATTACACCTGCTGCCAGTGTCACACCAATCAGCGCCACAACGCGACCGGTAAAGTTCAGAGTTTCGTAGTAAGCCTGCTTCAAGCTCATTCCGGTAGCTTCTTTCGCCAAAATTACGGTGAGTACATAAAGTGCGTAATCCACACCAATACCTACACCCAATGCAATTACTGGCAGAGTCGCCACCTTAACACCGATGCCCAATACCACCATCAGAGCCTCACACAGAATAGAGGTCAGCATCAAAGGCAGTACCGCACACACCACACCCGCCACAGAGCGGAAGGTCAGCATACACAAGCAGATTACAGCACCATATACATAGAACAGCATTTCGGTGTTGGCCGCCTTCACTACGATATTGGTCGCAGCTTCAAAGCCGGCACTACCTGCAGCCCCCAGGAACTCGATCTTATCGCTCTCGTACTCGGCGTTAAATTCTTCCAATACGCTAACCACACCGGTCAAGGTCGCGGCTTTGTGATCCTTCAGATACACAAGCATCGGGTAGATGGAACAACCTGGGTCCACCAGACCAATAGTCACGAGCTCAGAAACAGCGTAGTTAATGGTGTCCTGATTACGGAAGAACTCAAACCACTTCGGGAAACCTTCGTTAATGCCGCCCATAATGGCACGAGTACGTACGTTCAGGCCGCGAACATCATCAACACCTTCCAACTGACGGAAGCGCCACTCCAACTCATTAGCCAGGCTCATGGATTGGTAATCGGTACACTGATCGATTGGGGTCTTAACGATAACTGCAAAAATATCACTACTTACGGAGAAGTTTGCACCGTTAAAGGCAATATCACGGTTGTATTTGGAGTCCGGTCGCAGTTCAGGGGCACCTGGGTCCAGGTCACCAATTTGCAGATCCTCGCGGACCTTAAAGCCGCCCACTGCCAGTACAATACCTACCACAATGGCAGTAATGGCCCAACGGCGTTCGGTAAAGGCCAACAGGAAGCGCCACAACCAGTGCATCTCTTCCATGCTCTTTTGTGGGCGCGAGGCCAATTCAACCGACTTATCACCACAACCAATGTAAGACAGAACTACCGGGGTCAGAATCAGGTTGGTAAAGATCAGTACCAGCACACCGATACTCGCGGTAACGGCCAGATCCTGAATCACATCGATCTGAATAATCATCAGAACCGCAAAGCCCACACCATCAGACAACAGTGCAGTTACACCAGCCAAAAACAGACGCCGGAAGGTGTAACGGGCAGCCACGTAACGGTGAGTGCCACGGCCCATATCCTGCAATACACCATTCAGTTTCTGGGCACCATGACTCACACCAATCGCAAACACCAGAAATGGTACAAGAATGGAGAACGGATCCAGCGCGTAACCAAACAAAGCTAACAAACCCAGCTGCCAAACCACTGCAACCAAAGTACAGAAAATCACCATAATGGTGGCTCTCAGCCCTCGGGTGTACCAGAACAGCAGAGCCGTAGCGATAACAACGGCGACCGCGAAGAAACCGATAACCACGGTCAAGCCGTCAATCAAATCGCCGATCAGCTTGGCAAAACCGGTAATGTGGATATCCACATTGGCTCCTTCAGCCTCAGCATCTTCCAGAAATTTGGCAACAATACGGTTGAGCTCATCACTCAACTCTTTGTAGTTCAGTTTCTCGCCAGTGGCTGGATTGATGTCCATCAACGGCACAACAATGGCTGAAGACTGGTGATTGTTAGAAACCAGATCGCCAATAATACCCGCGCGGCGGATATTAATTTTGATCATATCAATGGTTGCCTGAGAACCGTCGTAGTCACCAGGAATAACCTGGCCACCTTCGAAACCAGCTTCTGTTACCACACGCCAACGCGTGTTAGGCGTCCACAGGGATTTCAGACCATTTTTGTTAACGCCGGGTACGAAGAAAATCTCGTCGTTCAGCTTTTCCAACAGCGTCAAATACTCTTTGTTGTAAATGTCGCCGTCTTTGTTTTCGAGAACAATCCGCAGGTTGTTCCCAAGCCCTTTAAGGCTTTCTTTGTTGTCATTGTAGTTGAGCACGTATTCGTGCTTCTTGGGCAGCATTTTCTCAAAGCCAGCCTGAAGCTGAATTTTCGATGAATAGTAGCCCAGCACCAGTGTTGTCAATACACACAGGAACACCACGACGCCACGGTTGTTAAATACGAGCTTCTCTAAAAAGGTACCCGAACTCGGATCAAAATCCTTTAGATCAGCAATGACTGGCAGATCATTGTCAGATGAATTCGCCATTTATCGTTCTCCAATACTGTTAGTACTTACCCAGTCTTTAATCGTTTACTGACTCAATGGGATCTTAATAATTCCGAGGGGCCCTGCCACCAGCAACGCACCAGGGCTGACTTCTTCGACCGCAAAAATTGGCCCAACTCTTGGCGTTTTTGCACGAGTAAAAGTATCACCGCTGTCGGTACTGACCAGAACATCCCCAGTCATGGTTACCAGAACCAGGCGACCATCGGCCAGAGTTGTGGAATCAACCACGGAACCCGTAGGCGGCTTTTTCGACTCGACCCAGGTTTCCCCAAAATCGTGACTGACGAAAGTAAAGCCACGCAGACCGCCAACCACCAGACTGCCATCTTTAGCACTGGAGCTGGTGAAGAAGCTTCCCTCGTAGGGAGTATTTTCGATCAGTTTGGCGTAATCATCTTCAACGCTGGCATTGAAAATCAAACCCGCCTCACCATTTAGCAAGAACTTGCCATTGGTCATCGGGGTGTAGTCAAACAGATGATAGAAGTTGTAGTTCTCGACGTTGTGCATGGTATGAGTCCATGTCTTACCGCCGTCTTCGGTTTTCACAATGATGCCGTAGGCGCCAAAAGCATAGCCCAGGTTTTCATCGTGAAAGTAAACCTTAAAGAATGGCTTGTCAGCACCCTGATCGATGGCGTATTCCATCTCACCAATCAGATACTCGAGCATTTCACTTTCGGGATTTGCCGCCGACGCTTTCTGGTAGTAGTCCAGACCCTCATTACCGAAACGATAACCGTCGTATTGCTTTTCCCAGGTTTTACCGCCATCAGAGGAGTGCAAAATGACACCGCCATGTCCTACGGCCCAACCCTTCTCTGCGCTTGCAAAGAAGATGTCCAATATGCCTACACGTACTGGCACCTCTGCTTGAGTCCAGGTTTCACCCAGGTCATCGGAATAGACAATGTGGCCTCGATGACCGGTCGCAAACACGCGATCGCCAAACTTCTCCACAGAGTAGACCAAGGATTTTGCCGCCAAGTGACTTTTGGCTGCCGGCAATTTCAATACGTCATAATCGAGTGACGCATTTGCCAGTTGGGATAGAAACAAACAGACCAGCAGGCAGATTCTGGTTTTTGTCACCTGCATAATTACTACCTCTAATTATTTTATTTTGCTCTCTCTCACACAATAAAAAGGGGTACTACCTGAGCAAGGCAGCACCCCCTTTTTACGGGGCGTTCTAATTAACGAACACCACCACGCGCCAGACCTTTCGGAGTGAAGAACTTATCGCCTTTAGAGATAGAGAACTTCAGCTTACCTGGGGTTGGCTTGGTATTAACATTGTAAATACCTTGCAGAACGTCGTAGCCAGTGTAGGACATAGTCCAAGCGAAGCCCATGTCGTTCAGAGCTACAGGGTAGCTGAACTGGGTGCGCCACAGGTTACCACGCGCATCGTAGGAATCGGACGCCAGAGCAGCCCAAGTATCCTCATCTACGTAGAAGCGACGCTTCTTATAGATGTGACGCTTACCTTCTTTCAGGTCGGCTTCAACAACCCATACGCGGTGTTTTTCCCAGCGTACGGTTTCAGGCTTGATATGACTCTCGCCCAGAGCATCTTTGATTTCAGTCTCAAATACAAACTCGTTGTTGTTGTACGGAATGTACATTTCTTTCTTGCCAATCAGTTTCCAGTCGAAACGCTCTGGAGAACCGTTGTAGATGAAAGAATCATCGTAGGTAGAAGTACCGGCGATACCTGGGTTAGGCGTATCAAACGCTACCGCAGGAGCCAGACGTACACGACGCTGACCAGTCAGGTACTGCCAAGCCTTACGACCTTTACCTTCGGTGAAGTCAGAGCCTGGCTCGTGTACCAACAGAATCTCACCAGCGCGACGGGCAGGGGCTTTGTAGTTAATACGCAGCAGCAACCATGGAACATCTGCACCTACCAGGTCCAGGTTCTCTTCGTCGTAGGCAGTTAAGTTGTAGTAACCGTGACCAGTGGTCGACAGAATCGGCTGACCGGAGCTGGTTACATAGTAGCTGTCATAGGTGTATTCATGGCTAGGTACACCACGAGTCATATGGTTCCAGATTACTTCCAAACCGGTCTTAGGGAACGGGAACGGAACACCAGGCTTACTGTTCGCAACTTTTTGGCCATCGGCTTCCAGTGTTACGTTCTCAGCATTGAACTTGGCGTTGGCAACCATCCAGTCGGTATAAGACTGATCACGATGAGAAGGATAAACATCCATCGCAAAGCCTTTACCCAGAGCGATCAGGGCTTTGGCACCTTCGGTAACATTGTCGGCATACTGATCAACATTGGAAGCATCAATGGTAAACAACTTGGCTTCGCCAGCGTATGGGTTCGGGTAGTTTCTGTCGCCCTTATCCACTTTGGCAAATTCAGCCGCAGCGTTTTCATTCCACGCAGGGATAGAACCGTCAGCATTACCAGCGCGCTCAGCACCCACAGGGGTGAACTCAGGCCCACCCAGTTTGGCAGCTTCTTCAGCGGAGCCAGCCATTGTCTGCGTAGCACCCAAAGCCAGGGTACATGCAGCAGCGATCAAAGATTTACGAAACATCATTCTATGAATCTCCTGTAATTATTCTTATGCAGCTCTTAGAAGGTGCGCTTAACAGTTAAAGAAACGTTGTCGCGGTCTTTCAACTGAGAACTAGTGTTGTTAACCGGGCCACCGTAGAAGTTGTATTTCAGATCTGCGGTCCACTCCTGGTTTACAGAGAAGCTCAGACCAAGAGAGCCACTGCCCCACTCGTTGTCACCGGAAGAACTAATAGGTCCGTCGCCGTCAATTTGATAACCAACGCTGAATGGCACTGTCAAATCAACACCAGGCATAACCTGATACCAAGTCGGACGGAATACAAATGCAAGGTGAGAGCTCACACGACCTTCGTTCAAAGATTGCAGACCACTTTGGTCATTATCGTAAACCAGCAGACGCTCAGGAGCATTGTCGTGAACATCATCAATCATGGTAAAGGTTGCCTCTACGATATAGGAACCACCTTCCCAGATACCGTTATCGGACAACAGACCAAGACCATTGATAACCACTGTCCAAGTATCACCAGTAATGTGCGGATAGTTGGAATCTTCATCAGCTGCATTATAGGCAGCAAGATTCCAGGTTGGATCCCAGGTAGTACGAGTCAAAGCCTCACCAGATTCAGGACGCAGAGGCCTGTTTTCGTGGCGAACAATATCGACACCAACGCTCACATCACCTACCTGCTTAGAGAACGACAAACCAAACAGATCGATATCATTTTTGTAAATCCACTTAAGCGCGCCACCGTTCAATGCAGCTGAGCCATCAGCCAATGCCAAGAGCTCACCTTGAGTAAAGGCATAAGCTTGCAACGCAGCAGTAGGATCACCGGTACCCCCCAGAGTGGCATTGAAGGCTGCCTGGCCGGCAGTATCATCAATACCCTGAGCAGTGGCATATCCGCCAACTTGAGCCAAAACAGCTGGGATCTGCGCTGGATTAGTAATTCCGCCTAAACCCTGCGCCAAAATATTGGTTGGGCTCAGATAGCCAATAAGGCCGTTGGGAGTTTTGTCGGTGTAGTTGATGTAGTAGAGACTGGCTTCAAGACCCAGATCTTCAAAGTAGTACGCAAAATTCACACCCCAATCGTTATAATCAGTATCAATCACGTCATTTTGTATAGTCAATCCCAACCCTGGAGCCAACCAAGCAGTTTCCCCACCATCATTAATCACAGATGAAGGAGACCAGTAGCTGCCGGCTTGTGGGTACAGGTTAGCGTCAGTTTCAAAATTATAGAAAGCTGAGAAAGTCAGATTATCGGTCAGCTGAACCATGGTCGACAGCTTGTTGGTCGGACGGAACAGCTCTTTCGCCTCGGAACCAGGCACTGACAAACCTTTAGCGAAATCCATTGGGTTCATCGCATTACCTGCAGTATTAACTGCAGCATTTGCCAACAAACTCTGGCCCCAGTAGATCACGTGACGACCAGCTCGAACGTTACCAACGATATCACCGGCTTCCCAGTTCCAGAATACAAATGCATCCAGCAGCTCACCACCTTTGTAGTGACGCTTTTCAACCTGGTCGTTCAGCTCACCAACGTCAGTGGTCAATGATGTAGACCAACCGCTGCTAATACCAACATCACCACTGTGGTTCATATCATTGCTGTACGCATGATCGTACCAAGCCGCGCCACTGATACGGAAACCGATAGTATCTTTCCAAATCACGTCCAGCTCAGACAGCAGATCCAGACGATTACTGGTGATATCGCCTTTATCAAAAGCGTAAGTACCATCAATACCCAGACCTACTTCTTCTACATCAGAAGCCTGCGATTGAACGCGTCTTTGAAGGTTATATTTGAAGGTATTATCCCACCGGACTTCCCAATCTTCACTAGTGTCAATTTGGAATGCAGAAGCCTGGGTAGCCATGCCAGCGAGGACCGCGGCAGCTAGTGCTCTCTTTCTCATTTAGCTCTCCTCAGAAGAGTTATTAGTTATTTTAGTAAGAGGATTTCCGCCTTATTAGATGGCAGATTCTCGAAAGCATAGAAGGGTTTGGAATGAAAGTCCAAGCTTTTATCCGCGATTCTTTACATTAATTCACAGTGACACGGAAGGATAAAAAGTTGTCCGTTTAGGACAACCTTATTGTAAAAAAATGATCTTTTCACGCCACAAAAAAAGTGCTAAAACGCACGTTTGAACCTGCAATTATGACCAACACAACAACAACGGTCACACAATTAAATCCGTTTAGCTCAACTACTCCCCGCCCCTTTACTCTAACCTGAGATTACACCGCGCTGACGCAAACCATCCAGACTAGCCTCATCCATTTCAAGCAGCTCGCCCAACACTTCGTTATTGTGAGCTCCCACTGCAGCACCAGGCCATTGCGTCTCACCCGGCGTTTCTGTCAATTTAGGCAATAAGGCGGGAATATCCAATGGTTTGCCGTCAATTTCCACGCGCTCGAACATTCCCCGCGCCTGAAAATGTGGGTCAGCCATCATATCCGCCACGCTGTAGATGGGACCTGCCGGCACGCAATACTCATCCATGACCGAAAGCACCTGCACAGAAGAATTTTCCAAACACCAGCAAGCCAGGACCTTGTCGATTTCCAGCTCGTGCTCGACGCGACCCGCGTTCGTTGCCAGGCGCTCATCCTCGGCCATATCCTCACGCCCCACTGCTTGCATCAGGCGCTTGAAAATGGAATCGCCATTGCCACCAATCACCACATGCTTGCCGTCACCACAACGATAGGTGTTCGTCGGCACAATACCCGTCACAGTAGTTCCCGAAGGCTCGCGCACCACTCCAGCACCGGAAAACTCTGGCACTACACCTTCCATTAAATTGAACATGGCCTCGTAGAGCGCCACGTCAACTACCTGACCAGAAGCATTGCCTTTTTCCCGCGCATAGAGCGCCATGACGACCCCCAGGGCAGCGTGAATTCCCGCCACGGTATCACCGATACTGAGATTGGGTCGCACCGGAGCCTGATCCGGAAAACCGTTCACATAGCGAAAACCACTCATTCCCTCACACACTGAAGCAAACCCCGGGCGCGACGCATAGGGCCCCGACTGACCAAATCCGGAGATGCGGGCATACACCAATTCAGGATTGGTCTTTTTAACATCCTCCGGCCCCAACCCCCACTTTTCCATAACGCCCGGGCGAAAGTTCTCAATTACTACGTCGGCCGTATCAATCAACTGCGCCGCCAGATCGCGACCCTCTTGCTGGCGCAGATCCAGAGTCACCGACTTCTTATTGCGCCCGAGACTGCGAAACCAGTGAGATGTACCATTCTCCACAATACGCCAACCACGCAGGGGATCACCACCTTTAGGAGGCTCAACTTTAATTACTTCTGCGCCAAAGTAGGCGAGCATCACTCCGGCGAACGGGCCCGCCAGCAGCTGGCCCATTTCAATAACGCGCACGCCATCCAGAGGGCGTTTTGCTTTGTCAGAGTCAGACATAATCACATTCCATCTAAATATCACTTTCACTCGGCATTGAGCCGAAGCAGCCTCGTAAAGCCATCGTCATGCTCGAGAGATTGCCGCGCCACTCCGTGGCTCGCAATGACGGGAGTTTTGATCAGCTTACTTTTAGAACGATCTTGCCAATTAGCTGATTCGATTCCATTAACTCGTGAGCCTTGCCCACCTCCGCAAGGGAAAATTCCTGGGCCATCACCGGCCTTATTTTGCCTTCTTCTATTAAAGGCCAAATGGTTTGATTCAAAGCGTCGGCAATCGAAGTTTTGGCCGCTGCCGATTGCGGTCGCAATGTAGAGCCAGTAAGTGTCAGGCGCTTTAGCATCACCGGCAGAAAATTCACCTCAGCCACAGAACCGCGCAGATAAGCGATATTGACAATGCGGCCGTCCACCGCCGCCATTGTAATATTGCGCTGCAGATAATCCCCGCCAATACAATCCAGAATGACATCCACTCCGCGATTCTGGGTATGCGACATCACTGCTTCGGCAAAATCCTGGCTGTTATAATTAACCGCCAGCTCCGCCCCCAGCGATCGGCAAAAGTCGGCTTTTTCATCCGAACCCGCAGTCGCAAACACCTTTGCGCCAACAGCTGCCGCCATTTGAATTGCGGTAGTGCCTATACCTCCAGCACCGGCATGCACCATCAACGACTCCCCAGGCTGTAACGCTGCACGATCAAAAACATTGGTCCAGACCGTAAAACAGGTTTCGGGTAATGCCGCAGCTTCGGCCATCGATACCCCTTCAGGAACGGGTAAACACTGCCCCTCCGGGGCCACGGCATACTCTGCATAACCACCGCCATTTACCAAAGCGCACACTCGATCACCGACGGCCCAGCGAGTGACGCCGTCGCCAACTGCGCACACCTCACCGGACACCTCCAACCCCAACACAGGAGATGCACCAACAGGAGGCGGATAAAGCCCCATACGCTGAAGAACATCCGGGCGATTTACCCCCGCATAAGCAACTCGAATCAGCACTTCATCGCCGGAGGGCTGCGGTCGCTCGCACTCGCCAAGAATCATCACTTCAGGCCCACCGGGCACCGCTATCTGAATGCATTTCATAAACTATTAACTCCAATTAAGGCGACAAGCGCTGAATCTCCCAGCTGCCATCGTCTTGACGCTGGTATTCAAAGCGGTCATGCAAACGATTGCTACCACCCTGCCAAAACTCAATAGTGGAAGGCACTACTCGATATCCGCCCCAGAAACTGGGAAGCGGAATTTCACCCTTATTAAAGCGATCCTTCATTACATTAAATTGCTGCATCAGAAGCTGTCGCGAACTGATGGGTTTGCTCTGAGCAGAAGCCCACGCCGCCAATTGGCTTTCCTTCGGACGCGATAGAAAATACTTGAGAGATTCCGACTGAGAAACCTTTTCCACCTTGCCACAAATTTTTACCTGGCGCTCCAGCATATGCCACGGAAAGTGGATACTTACTTTGGGATTATTTTCTATCTCATGGGCCTTGCGGCTTTCATAGTTGGTATAGAACACAAAACCCCGCTCATCCATATGCTTGAGAAGCACAATTCGCTGACTGGGCTGTCCCGCGGCATCAACCGTCGCCAACGTCATGGCCGTGGGGTCTTTCAGCTTGGCGTCAATCGCCTGCTGCAACCAGAATTCGAACTGTTTGAAGGGGTTATCTTTAAGATTTTCACGACTTAAGCCACCCATCAGGTAGTCGCGCCGCACCTGCTCCAAATCCATAATCTCACCTGCACTATTGATATACTTTTGATTGTACCAATTTCTGCAGAAAGCTCTTTCTATAAAACGAAATTCCCCTAAAATGAAACCATTGATGGCCGAAAACGTAAGCATCTGATTTATTCCAACCAAGGAGCCAGAGTGCCTGACACAGAAACTCAGAAGCCGCCCCTATGTCCCGTCGGGGAATCTCGGTGCGCCGTTATTGATGAACTGGTCGACATTCGCCAAGACATACTGGCACTTCAGGAATTGGTGCAAACCGATACATTGACCGGACTAGGTAACTACCGCCATTTCTGTAAAATCGCTGATCGGGAAATGGAGCGCACTCAGCGCACTGGCCAACCCACCGCCATGATTCTGGTGGATCTGGATTTCTTCAAAAAAGTAAATGACACCTGGGGCCACGAAGTAGGCAATCAGGCCCTTACCCAGACGGCGTCCATTCTCAAATCCGACGTGCGTAAACTGGATGTTCCCTGCCGCTACGGAGGCGAGGAATTCATTGTCATACTGCCATCCACGGACCTTCTGACCGGCACCCAGGTCGCCGAGCGACTACGAAGACGCATTGAGGAAACACCGCTAAACATTGGCACAGAGAACATAACACTGACCGCCAGCATGGGAATCGATATCTACTGCCATACCCACCACGAAACTCGTGAAGAGTTTGTAGCGCGCGTCGATAGTCTGCTTTACCAGGCCAAAGAAGGTGGCCGCAACCAGGTATGCGCCGGTGTCAGACAGGACATGCAACCCACCGCCAATGTCAGCAGTGACGAGAAAGATGCGCTGTTTGGTATTTTTGGTACGGATGACTAGTGCATGACGCCATAAACCTGTGAGAGCTTCTATCTGGCACTGCTCATCTCCCCCAAATCCATTTCCACCTGCTTCAGCACCTGATCTGACTCAGCGGTGGTTGGCAAGACTTCATATTCAAAAAAGGCGCCGTAGCGAAAGCTGTGCTCCAGCTGTCGGCGATTGC
>JALUYN010000055.1 GCA_027012915.1 Cellvibrionaceae bacterium | reverse complement strand
TGTTTGCCTGAGCGCCGCTCATTAGGACCCAGGCAAAGACCGCTGACAGAGCACGAGTGCTGATAAGCCGTACCCTCCGTCAGGCTGGTTCGACCAGCATTCGACCGCGCATTTCCATATGTAGCGCGTGACAGAACCACTGACAGTAGAACCAGTGCACTCCCGGACGGTCTGCGGTGAAGGTAACAGATGCCGTGGCTTGAGGGCCGATTTCCATGGCGATGCCATAGTTGGCCATAGTTAAACCGTGGGTAAGATCGTCGACGCTGTCCATATTGGTGACGATAAGAGTGACTTCATCGCCCTGTTTGACCGTGAACTTCTCAAGACCAAAGTTGGGGGCAACGGAGGTCATATAGACTCGCACTTGGTTCTTGCCTTTACGTATTACCTTGTTGTCACTCTCCAGGGTAACGCCGTCTTCCTTGGCCCAGTTTTTGGCCTCGATCCAGTAGTCATCGTCTCGACTCCAGGTGGATGCGGGATTGACGATATCTGCGCGGACAATAATACAATCGTGTGGCTCCGCAAACGTGGGGCCGTCATGTACCACCTGGCCGCTCCCGGAGATGTCGATCAGCTGTTCGTTCTCAGGCTTTAGCGGGCCGACGTTGATGTATCGATCCTTGGAGAACTTGTTCAGTGATACCAACCATTTGCCATCGGCCTCTTTGGTTTCGCCCATGGATGAGTGGTTATGGCCTGGCTGGTACTGTACGTCTACTTTGCTGACGATGGGGTTCACATCCTTGCCGTTATAGGCTTCGATGGCTTTTTCCATATTCCATTTGCACATTTGGCTGTCGAGGAACAAGGTAGTGTAGCAATTGCCTTTGCCGTCAAAGGCGGTGTGTAGAGGTCCAAGTCCGAGCTCAGGTTCTGCGACTACGGCATCGCGTGGTTTGATTTTGTCCTGGAACAGATCTGGGAGTTTACGTACATCGATTACTGTGACGGTGGGGGACAACTTGCCGTTGAACACTACGTGAATGCCATCCGGTGCTGTATTACAGCCGTGAGGGCTGTTGGATACCGGTATGTAACGGGTGTAGCGCGACCCTTTTCTACCGTCGACCACTTTGACGCCATTAATGGTTTTGTAGTCGCCGTTCTTAATCGCTTTTTCGATTGCCTTGATATCGAACACTACAGCCCAATCCTGTTCAGAGGACATCATGCTGGGCAGGTTTACACCACCTTCGGAGTTGTAGCAGGTGGAAAATGCGTAGAGTCCTTGGTAGTCCGCATCGCAGTTGTCCAAGTTACCATCCACCATGACCTGCCACGCTATCTCCATGGTGTCGCCATCAATGGCTGTGAATATGGCGTGGTATTTTTCTGGTTCGTCGAGGATGCTGCCATCGTTGGGAATTGGAACTCGATGCTCGCCGTTAGCGAAAACATAACCGGTGCGAGGGTACTTTTGCGGACGTAGCCCGTGAATGTCAGACGCGTTGGGAATTTCGATAATTTTGTCGACTTTCATTACGTCACAACGGATGCGGCAAACGCGGGTGTTGGCCTTATCGTTGGCGAAGATATAACGACCGTCGTAGGTGCCATCAGTAAACGACATGTGGGGGTGATGCAGATCACCGTTATGCCAAACTTCGCCTTTGTCTTTCAGATATTCTTTGGATTCTTTGGTAAGCCCCTCTGTGAGAATGCGCTTGCTTTCGTTGGTTGATCCCCAGCCGGTGGCGCTACAGCGGTTGAATACCGGAACTCGCATCAGCTCACGCATGGATGGAATGCCGAGAATACGCATTTCACCAGCCTGGCCGCTACTCCAAAAACCATAGTAGTCGTCGAGCTGTCCGGGTTTTACTTCAGTTACGCTGGCAGCTTCGGCGTCCATGGGCATAAGGCTTACGCTGGCAACCCCTCCTCCGAGTGCTGAGCTTGCCGCCAGGGTCGCACTTCCCCCCAGGAAACTTCGTCGGTTTACTTTCGGCAGTTGGGTCTCTGGCTCTCGAATGGAGTCGTTGGGTAAATCAGAAGTAGTAGCCTTGTCTTGCGCCTTTTTTTGCTCTTCTTTCATGGTCTTTCTCCGAGGTTGGAAAGGGGGTTAAACCCATGGTTAAGACGTACTGTCTGAAGCTATGACTCTTGCTTGTTGTCTGCTTCTCGCCCTTGCTTTTTTCTCTTCACGTTTTCTTTGTTTCATGATGTGCTTGTAACACCGCTCCTGGTCGAGATAGAGCACTTGGCAGTGCATACAATAGAGGCACTCATTGGTGTTGATATGGCCTTCGGGGTGGATGGACTGCACCATGCACTCTTTGGCACAACGTTGGCAGTCGGTACCGCACTCTTTATAGCGCTTGAGCCATTCAAAAATTCGGATGCGGCTGGGAATGGCCAGTGCCGCGCCTAGCGGGCAGAAGTAGCGGCAGTAAAAGCGCTCGATAAACAAACCGGGCAATAACATGGCCAACGCAAACAGGACGTAGGGCCAGGGGCGGTCAAATTTGAGAATGATCGCGGTTTTGAAGGGCTCCACTTCAGCCAAACGCTCGGCCCATTCTATGGAGTGCAGCGCGACCCCAAACAGCACTAGAAATATAATGTACTTCGCGGCCCAAAGACGCTCATGCAATAACCAGGGCACTTTGACCTGGGGGATGTGCACTAGCTTTGCCAATCGATTGCTGAGCTCTTGCAGCGCTCCAAACGGGCATGTCCAGCCACAGAAAGCCCCGCGCCCCCAGAAGATCAATGCGAATGCTACAGATCCCCAGAGAATGAATATCAGCGGTTCCATCAGGAAATAGCTCCAGTCGAAACCGCTAACCCAGGAATGGAATACTGTGAGTATATTCACTACCGACAATTGGGCGTTGCCATACCAGCCAAGTACAACCAAGGTAAAAGTCAGGAAGCAGAGACGGAAACGGTCTGTCAGGATGGGGCGGGCAGTTAGCCAGTGCTGCATAAAGAATGCAGCAGTAAGAATTATCAGTGCTGTCAGTAACAACACGACCATGGTTTGTTTTTGTATCCAAAGTTTGAGCCACAGAGGATCTCCGAGAGATTCTATAAATGTCGGCTCGGGCAGGGGCTCCATAAAAGACTCAGGCAACTGATAGGGAAGCTCGTAGATGACAAATGCTTTGCTGATTGCTCCAGTAGCGCGGCCTACCAATAATTCCAGCTGCCAAGGAGCGGTGATCTCTAGCGATTGTTTTTCGGGGACTATAAACAGCGCTATTTCGTCGAAGCGGGGGGCGTCCGAGGGAGCTAGCTTGTTAATGCGCTTGTAGTTTAGATCCTGGAAGCGAATGGTATCGTCGCCCTGGCGTACCAGCACCCGATCGAAGATGCCGCCGCGAACAAAACCCGAGCCGCGGAATGAGTAGCGCCCGTTGGCCATTACCAAAATGGCTTGCTGATTGGGGCTCAGGCGTTCCTGCAGGTTATTGTATTCGGCTGTCCCCAGCAGGTAGTGTCCGATGGCCGGCACGCTGGCTGGCGCGAGATACAGATCTATAAAGGGCTCGCCTTCAGCTCCGTGCTCTTCTTCTGCAGCGGCTTTGCTTTCACCTTCTTCGCGGAAGGTTTGGTTGACGTCTTCAACTGATAGGGTAAGTCGTGTGACCGTATTGGAAAGCAGTTGCTCTTCCCAGCTGCTTTCTATTACAGCTTTCTCGCGCAGTTGGCGAGGTTTTGCCGTTGTTGTCGGGGCTTCTACTAAAAGGAATTGTCGTGCTACTTTCTTTGCGGCGTTGAGAATGCTGTCATCCATCACCATGATGGTCACAGTCGCGCCACTGATTATATCCACATCAGGGTGGGCCTGCTCTTCACTGATCAAATCGAGAATGTTGAGTCCTTCGAATACTTCCAAGACGGCTTTGATACGACTATCAGGTATGCCTACGAGCACAATGGGCTCGGAGTGTTTGACCAGCTCTATACGCGTTAAGATACCTTGGATGTCCATACTGACGAGAATATGAATCGGCTTTCCTGAGTATCCGGTGGTGCTCACAAGGTCAGTGGTGATAAATGCGTATCCAACCACTTGTTCTCCTTGTTGCAGTGGTACAACAGGAGACCCCTCTATTTGTGTCCCGTATTTGGAGGCTCCTTTAATAAGTTCGTTTGGTTGGAACTTTGATATAAAGGTGTCAATCTGAAATTCGTTTTGTGCGATAGCAGCAGGAATGGAGAACAGGGATAGGCAGATCGCAAAGACATACAGAAACAGCCTCGTGCGGCGAGTGTCACGGAAACGATGATTGTCACTGGCTCCGCGCGACGATTTCGCTCGTTGAGCGATCAACGTTGAGTACACTTCCCTAGTC
>JALUYN010000054.1 GCA_027012915.1 Cellvibrionaceae bacterium | reverse complement strand
CCGGAGATGGCGTCAAAGCCGGTGTGGCCTATCGTATGGCGGACGGTTCAATCGTCTATGTGCCTGAGAAAAGTGGCGAATAATCTTGTGACGCGTCAGCTTAGTGTTTTCTGACGCCAGGGAAAAGTTGTAATGCGATATCTAATTTTATTAATCGGGGCATGGTTTGCTCTGTTCGTGGGGCAGGTTATGGCTGCCGAGCCCTATAAAGTTTTGTTTGTCAGTGCGGCGCACAGCAATAAGGCCAAAGTCAGTCTTCTGAAAGAGAATGTCGCGGACAGAAATTTGTTTATTGAACAAAAGGCTGAAAAATCCATAGGTGATCTATCCAAGGCAGCGGTGCTTTTTGCCAGCTATGATCTGGTGGTGTTAGATGGCGTTTCCGTTCGGGAATCAAAATCCACATACGGCAAGTACATTCCCGTGGTGCAGGATATTACCGCTAAATCAGATACCCGAATACTGGCCATCAACTGGCTGCAACAGCCCGAGTTAATCAAAGGCGTCAGCTATGAGCAGGCGCAGCTTCTGCATGCCTACTACGACAATGGTGGTGTGCAGAATATTCAGCGAATGCTCGACTACCTGACTTATCGTGTTTTTGATCAAGATGAAAATCGCCCTGTGCAGGAGCCAATTGTCTACCCGGGTCTGGGTCTCTATCACCCACAGGCAGAGCAATTGGTGTTCGAGTCTTTGGATAATTACCTGGAATGGAAACTGGACGGAGCCGAGTCGCCTCAAAAAGTCATTGGCGTATTGCTGCAGCGTGCCCTGATTGAGTCGGGGCAAACACAAGTTATTGACAGCGCTATCGCACAGTTGGAAGACAAGGGCGCTTTGGTGGTGCCGTTCTTCTTTGAGGTCAGTCCGAGCAGCTCTGACTACACCCACTTGATCAGCAAAAACGGAAACACTTTTGTCGATGTCATTATCAACTTCCGCAATATTCACTGGGCATCAAAGCGTAAAGAAGAATTTGAAAAACTTGGCGTTCCTGTGCTGCAGGGACTGACCTATTTCAATGGCGATCAAAAAACCTGGGAAGAAGATTCTCAGGGTATTGCTGCGGGAATGATGTCATTTGTACTGGTACTGCCGGAGGGCGCGGGTGTTGTTGATCCAACAATCGTTGCCGCCGTTAATCAAGAGACTGGTCGTGCCGAGACCATTGATTATCAGTTGGAGCACCTTGTCAACAAGGCACTCAATTACTCGGAGTTAAAACATAAAGCTAACCGCGACAAGCGTATGATAGTGATGGTATGGGGCAGTATTGATGTGGGGGCATCGTTCCTGAACATCACTGAGAGTCTACGTTCTATCTCTGATCGTCTGCATGAGGAAGGTTATGGTCTCAACAAGGTGGGTGCCGACTACTACCTGGATCGTATCAAGCCGATTCTCGAACCTTTCTATCGCGAATTCGAACTGCAAAAACTGCTAGACGAAGATCTCGCGGAATTGATGCCGGTCGAGGATTATCTGAGCTGGTTCAATACCTTGCCCGACGATGTTACGGCACCCATCAATGAGTTCTGGGGGGCGGCCGAAAAAGGCTTTATGAGTGTGCAGCGTGATGGCAAGTACTACTTTGTTATTCCGCGTATGCGCAATGGCAATATGTTGGTGATGCGTCAACCTCCTCGCTCCGATCAAAAGGATCAGGAAGCGTTGATCTACCACAAAGGCACGGTGCCGATGAATCATTTTTATCTGGCGGCCTATTACTACGCGCGCACTTACTGGAACAGCGATGCCATCATTCACCTGGGCACTCACGGTTCCCAGGAATATCTGAGCGGCAAAGAACGCGGTCTGTCCAGGTACGATCAAGGCAATCTGGCAGTGTGGGATACGCCGGTACTGTACCCCTTTATTGTAGATGATGTGGGTGAGGCAATGCAGACCAAGCGTCGCGGTAGCGCTACGGTTCTGGCACATATGACGCCGCCGTTTGCTGCAGCAGGATTGCAGGGCGATGTGGCGGATTTACACGAACTGATGCACCAGTACAAGTCTATGGATCAGGGTGGTGTAAAAGAGAAAACCGGGCAGCAGATTGTTGACGATTGCATCGCCAATAACATCTGCGATGACTTTGGTTGGAATGCAACGCAGATTGCCGCGGACTTCGATGGTTTCCTTGAAGCACTGCACGAATACATGGAAGACCTCTCATCACAGAATCAACCTCTGGGTCTTCACTCCTACGGTGAACTACCTGAAAAAGATCTGGTGACATCTACCCTGTTGCAGATGATAAGCAGATCTTTCCCCGCGGAGATTGCAGAATTCGAAGAGGACTATTTCGATCTGGAGGGCCACCCTGCGCACTTGGGTCACGACCATGATCACAGCAATAGCCATGATGAACATGCTCATCACACCAACGGAGCTGGTGACTTTGAGGGTGTAATCACTCAAGTTTCCGGTGATGCGCTGGATCAACTGGTGGGCTTCAAAACACTGCGGACCTTTGTCATCAACAAAACTGCGACTGAGGCTGAAATGGACAGCGCCGGGCTTGACGAGAAACTGATCACGGAGATTCAGAAGGCTCAGCAATTCTACGCGAGTTTCCAGGGCATTAAAGAGCTGGATCATTTGGTAAAAGGTTTGTCAGGACAATACGTCCCGGTAAAGAATGGTGGTGACCCGGTGCGTAGTCCCGAGGCTATCCCTACTGGCTTCAATCTCTACGGTTTTGATCCCTCACGAGTGCCTACCAAGGCGGCTTTTGAGCAGGGCAAGGAACTGGTCGACGGTGTTATTGCCGACTACTACAAACAGCATGGTAAGTATCCGGATAAACTGGCCTTCTCCCTGTGGTCAATCGAAACCATGCGTCACTACGGCGTGCTGGAATCCCAGGCGCTCTACGCAATGGGTGTCAAACCGGTGTGGAGTGATGATGGACGCGTAACGGGAACCGAGATCGTTGCGGCATCTGAACTGAAGCGCCCCCGCATCGACGTGGTGTTGTCGGCCACCGGCCTTTACCGCGATGCCTTCCCTAATGTTATGCAGCGCCTGGCCAAAGCTATTGAATCGGTAGCGCAGTTAAAGGAAGACAATAATTCGGTTTGGGAGAATTCACAACGTATCGCTGCTGAGTTGAAACAGCAGGGAGTAGAAGGCAACGAGGCGGAATATCTCTCCACAGTACGTATATTCTCAAATTCCTCGGGCAATTACGGTAGTGGCGTCAGCGACCCTGTGTTTGCCAGTGATACCTGGGATGACGACAGCAAAATCTCTGACAACTACCTTGCGACCATGGGTTACTACTACGGTTCTGACAACAGTCGCTGGGGCAAAAAAGTAGGTACGGTGACAGGTGACGATGGCGTTGAGCGCGAGGTGAATCTCTACGCTGAACAGTTGTCTGGCACTGACGTAGCGTTGTTCTCCCGTTCATCCAATGTTTACGGCATGATCACGTCCGACGATCCGTTTGAGTACTTCGGTTCTCTGGCGTTGGCTGTGCGTAACATCGATGGTGAAAGCCCGCAAATGATGATCAGCAATCTGCGCGATGCCAATAACCCCAAAGCTGAAAACGCCGCCAGCTTTCTGGCCAAGGAGCTGCGCTCGCGCAACTTCCACAAGCGCTGGGTTGAGGAAATGATGAAGGAAGGCTACAGCGGCGCCAACACCATGTCCTCCAATCTGGACAACTTTTGGGGATGGCAGGTGGTCGACCCCAATATCGTTCGGGATGATCAGTGGCAGGAATTCTACGAAGTGTATGTTGAAGACAAATTAGAGGTTGGTATTAATGAGTTCTTTGAAGAAATGAACCCACAGTCTCAGGCCAATATGTTGTCGCGAATGCTCGAGGCCAATCGCAAAGACTACTGGCAGGCAGACGCGGAAACCTTGAAGCAGATTATGGAGAAATTTGCCGAGTTGACCAATAAATACGATCTGTTTGTGGACAACGAAAAACTGCGCGAGTACTTCGAACAGCAGTCTTCCGGTTTTGGTCTGAATTTATCTCTACCGGTAATTGATCCTGCTGCAGCGCTACCGGCTTCTCAACAGGCATCCGAGCCTCAACAGATGCAGACAGAACAGGTTGAAGGACAGCAGCTGGAAAAAGTTGAGCAAGCGCAAACAGATACCAGCATTAATACTCAGTTGTATCTAACTCTGTTTGGCAGCGTTTTACTGATGTTGATTGGCATTTGGCAACAAACCGGTTGGGTGCTGCCTGGTGTCAGTCGCGACCCGGCCATGGCCTGATACACAAAGCCCAATAGCGATCATCAAATATATTGGTTTGGTGGTCGCTGTCTAACCTCACCCCTA
>JALUYN010000053.1 GCA_027012915.1 Cellvibrionaceae bacterium | reverse complement strand
ATTGCACGCATGGATTCAATGGCGCTGTAGTCCAGGTAGCGGCGATAGGTAAAGGGCTGAAGCATAGTCATGAGTTGCTTGCCTGCTGTGACGCCGCCTGCAATGGCCTCACCGGATACGACCCGGGCTTTGATCATGGCGTAGCGCTCCCATTCACGGCCCTGGGTCTGGTAGTACTCTTCCATAGAGTCGAAATTGAGTACCAGAGCCCCGCTTTGGCCATAAGGGCGCAGCCGCATATCCACCCGGAATACAAATCCGTCCATGGTGGTGTTGTCCAGCCCGCCAATGATTTTCTGGCCCAGCTTGACGAAAAATTCCTGGTTGCTGATTTGTGTTCGGCCACCTTCGGTTTGCCCGCTTTCGGGGTAGCAGAAGATCAGGTCGATGTCAGAGGAGATATTCAGTTCGCCACCGCCGAGCTTGCCCATGCCGAGCACGATCATAGGTTGCGGTTTAGCGTCGTATTTGCCGATGGGGGTGCCCCAGCGCGGTTGCAGCTGGGCGTAGTAAAACTTGATGGCCGCCTGAATACTGACGTCGGCCAGATTGGAGGTGTCCTGTACAGTTTCCTGCATGGACCCCAGGCGGCAGAAGTCGCGCCAGACAATGCGCAGCATCATATCCCGGCGAAAGCAGCGCAGTTGCCGTTCAAAATCTTTTTCATCACCACTGTCGCTACACTTCTCCAGTCGTTGCTCGAGCAGGCTCTGCATTTCTTCAAAACTCAATGCTCGTGCACAGACACCGCTGTCTATCCAGTCGGCAAACGCTGGTGGCTGAGTGTTGGCGGTGTTGGCGACAAAGTCGCTGGTGGCCCATATGCGCGCCAGTTGCTGCGCCAGTTCGGGTGATGCCTCGATGGCATGCTGCAAACGGTGTTTCACGTCGTCACTGGCGCGGTTTTGCCACGCTTCGATCTGTTGCTGCAGATCCTTTTGAAGTCGGACGGGGATGGTGTCGAGTGGCAGCATAGAGGTTTCCAACAATAGGGTTTCCAACAATAGGGTTTCCAATAAATAGAAGCTGCTGAATCAGTGTGTTCAGTGTTCAGAAGCCAAGAGCAAAAACCGTTATTCTAGCGGTGCTCGCCAATCGCCCGACTGATTGAGATCAAGAGGCGATTTACTGATTGCTTTCCGGGGGTGGCGCGACGCTCAAAACTTCTTCAATGGTAGTTAAACCCTGAGCCACCTTGTGGGCACCGGATAGTCGCAATGTGTGCATGCCTTCGCGCATGGCGGTGTTGCGCAGACCGATGATGTCACAGTCGCTGTCTACGTGTGCCTGCAGGCTTTCGGTCATGGGCATGATTTCATAAATCCCCTGGCGACCCAGGTAGCCGGTATTGCGGCATTCCAGGCAGCCACCGGGTTCATAGACTACTTTGGGTTCGGCGGCTTTCCAGGGACTTACCAGTTGTTTCCAGGCGTTGGAATCCAGACTACCTTCCTGTTTGCAGTGGGGGCACAGGGTACGAATCAAGCGTTGCGCCATAATACCGAGTACTGTGGATTTGATGAGATAGGAGGGAACTCCAAGATCCAGCAGGCGCGTGACGCCGGTGGCGGCATCGTTGGTATGCAGTGTCGACAGTACCAAATGCCCGGTCAGCGCTGCCTGCACCGCCATCTGCGCGGTCTCTAAATCGCGAATCTCGCCCACCATAATGATGTCCGGGTCCTGACGCAGCAGGGTGCGGATGCCGGCGGCAAAGTCCAGGTCGATATTGTGCTGCACCTGTGTCTGATTGAAGCTCTCCTCCACCATTTCGATGGGGTCTTCAATGGTACTGACATTGACTTCACTCGAGGCCAATTGCTTCAGGGTCGAGTAGAGCGTGGTGGTTTTACCGGAACCTGTGGGGCCGGTGACCAGTACGATACCATGAGGGCGCGAGGTCATGCTGCGCCAGCGCTGATAGTCGTCACCGGTCAGACCCAGTTCGCTAAAGCTGCGCAGTAATACATCGGGGTCGAAAATACGCATCACCAGCTTTTCGCCGAAGGCGGTGGGCAGCGTCGACAGGCGCAGCTCTACTTCGCTGCCCGAAGCGCGCTTGGTTTTAACGCGGCCGTCTTGTGGGCGGCGCTTTTCTGCGACGTTCATGCGACCCAGCACTTTCAATCGACTGGTCACCGCGGTGGTGATGGCCGAAGGCAATTCATACACCTGGTGCAGCACACCGTCGATGCGAAAACGCACTCGACCAATCTCACGGCGTGGCTCGATGTGAATATCACTGGCGCGTTGGTCAAAGGCGTACTGAAGTAGCCAGTCAACAATGTTGACGATGTGCTGGTCGTTGGCTTCCGGGTCTTTGAGGGCGCCGAGCTCCAACAGTTGTTCAAAGTTGGTGACATTGGATGCGCCGGCGATGCCCTTGGCGCCGCTGATGGATTTGGACAGCGTATAGAATTCCAGCGTGTAGCGGTAGATATCCGATGGCAGAGCAAACACGCGACGCACGGTACGGCGGGCGACGTGTTCCAGTTGCGGCACCCAGGCGTTGGAGTAGGGTTCGGAGCAGGCCACCACCACTTCGTCCTGATTCATATCGACGCAGAGGATGCCGTGGCGTTTGGCAAAGGCGTAGGACATTACTTCCGTGAGCGCCGACACGTTCATTTTCAGGGGATCAATATGCACCACGTTGAGATCGGCCTTGCCAGCCAGCCATTCGGTGAGTATTGCTTCGTCCAGTACACCACCGCTGATGGCCTGGTCTTCAAACAGATGGCTGCCGATATACGTCAGCGGGTGCATGGCGGCCTGTTCGCGGCTGCGCGTCTGGGAGGTGAGGAGATTGGCGTCCTCCTGGCTCAGGTGGCCATCGCCCACTAGATCATTGACCAGGCCACGTAAATCCAGCACCCGATCTGACGTGGCTTGGCTGCTGCCAATCGCCTGGTCGTTCATACCCACTCCCTGTTCACACGCATTGAAATTCAGACCCTCGCGAAGATCTCTTGGGTTGATTCTAGCCAGATTCCGCCAGCGCGGATAGCCGCGATTTTATGCGTGGTGTTTGATCCAGCGGGTATACCCGGTTTTTCTTCGATCTCTAGAATAGTCGGGCCTGTTAACAGGCCCCGGGAGACAATGAAAGGAGCTTTGCCGTGATAGATCTGTCGAATGCCCTGGTGACCGGTGCCGGAAAAGGCACTGGACGGGTTATAGCCCTGCCCTTGGCGCAGCTGGGGGCGTCGATGATGCCTGGCAATGTGCGCACCGAGTGGCTCAACGGTTTGGGCGCCAGCTATTTGCATCCGATGGTGCAGGCGATTCCCATGGATCGATTGGGAGAGTCTGACGAAATTGCTCAGGCGGTGGCGTTTCTGGCCTCCAATGCGGCGTCTTATATCACCGGGAAAACCCTGGTGGTTGATGGTGGTCAGACCCTGCCAGAGTTACCCGATGTGCTGGCCGCAATGTAGGTCGTAGACATGCTGCAGCAATTTGCCTACCGCTATCCCTACAGTACTTCAATTGTGATGGTATTGATGACGTTCTTCATCGTCAAAGCGGCGGTCTATCAAGCGCCGGAGCGGGATAACCGCGGCCGCACGGAACTGTATTTGGCCGCAGAACACGGCGATCTCGCAGAAGTGGCCATTTTGCTGGATTCAGTGGATACACCCGATCAGCGTGATGATTGTTTATGGACACCTTTGATGCGTGCGTCTCAAAACGGTCATCGTGCAGTGGCTCACCTGCTGCTGGAAGCAGGTGCAGACGTCAATGCCGTGGATAAAGGTGGTTATAGCGTATTGATGGTCACCGCCGGTGAGGGCAGTCCCGAATTGGTGCGCTTGCTGCTCGAGTACCAGCCGGATTTGGATGCACAGGAGCCGACGTTGGGCTGGACGGCTTTGATCTGGGCGGCAAAAGAAGGGCGTGCACCGAGCGTTGAATTGCTACTCGAGGCCTCGGCCAATCGCCATCTGCGAGACCGCGATGGTCGCACCGCGCTGGATTGGGCCAGGCACATGAATCACGCCGAGGTGATTGCTGTTTTGCAGCCTTAGGACCCCAAAAACCTGCCCCAGATCAATTCTTCAAAAAAACTTCATGACTCCATAATAAAAATGTCATTTTTCGGGGTGTTTTCTGAGGGGGAGGTCACTATACTTCGCACCGCGTCAAGACACCTGCGAGAGACCTTACTATGGTTATTTCAAACCCCCTTGCCAGCCTGTTTGGCAAATCCCCGATTACCCCGATTCAGGAGCATATGGCGGCGTCTCATGCCACCGCTGTGTTGCTGGCGGACTTTTTTGATGCCACCAACAAGGAAGATTGGGATCTGGCGAGAGAAATTCAGCAGAAAATCTCAGAGCAGGAGAATCTGGCGGACGATCTGAAAAAGAAGATTCGTCTGGAGCTGCCCAAAAGTCTGTTCCTGCCAGTGCCTCGCGGCGACCTGTTGGAACTGCTGACCATGCAGGATCAGATCGCCAACTGTGCCAAGGACATTGCCGGTATCATGTTGGGTCGTGAAATGCGCATGCCGAAAAAGATTCGCAAAGACATGACCGCCTTCGTGAAAGCCTCCATCGCTACTTCAGAACAGGCCCTTAAGGCCATTAACGAACTGGATGAGCTGTTGGAAGCGGGTTTTGGTGGTCCTGAGGTGCGCTTGGTGCAAAAGCTGATTAAGAAACTGGATGATCTTGAGAGCAAGACCGATAAATTGCAGATCGCAATTCGCAGCAAACTGTTCAAGGTAGAAAAAGAGTTGCCGCCGGTGGATGTGATGTTCACCTATCGCATTATTGAGTGGGTCGGTGAATTGGCCGACAAGGCGCAGAAAGTAGGCTCGCGCCTGCAGATGCTACTCGCCAAATAGATCATTTAGGAGTTATTAACCATGAGCATTCTTGCTGAGCACGGCAATACGCTGCTGATTCTCGCCTGTATGTTTGGCGTATTCATGGCGTGGGGTGTTGGCGCCAACGACGTGGCCAACGCCATGGGTACCTCGGTGGGTTCCCGAGCATTGACCATCAAACAAGCCATTGTGATCGCGATGGTATTTGAATTTCTGGGGGCCTACCTCGCCGGTGGCGAAGTGACCTCTACCATTCGCAAGGGCATTATCGACCCGGCCCTGATGGCCGATACACCGGAGTTGCTGGTGTTCGGCATGATGTCAGCACTGCTGGCGGCGGGCACCTGGCTGTTGATTGCCAGTGCGCTGGGTTGGCCGGTATCGACTACTCACTCCATCGTCGGTGCTATTGTTGGTTTTGCCGCTGTGGGTATTTCCGTGGATGCGGTGTCCTGGGGCAAGGTGGGTAAGATTGTTGCCAGCTGGGTGGTTTCGCCCGTGTTGGCCGGCACCATTGCCTTCTTCCTGTTCCGCAGCGTACAGCGTTTGATTCTGAACACCGACAACCCGTTTGCCAACGCCAAACGCTACATCCCTATCTACATGTTTTTTGTCGGTTTCCTGATGGCTATGGTGACCTTGCTCAAGGGCCTGAAGCACGTTTTCAAAGACACTGGCATGAAGTTCAGTTTCTTGGAAAGTGCGGGTATGGCCGCTCTGGTGGGTCTGGCTGTTATGGCACTGGGTATGTGGTTAATGCGCAATGTTAAAGACGAGGGCAATGAGGACAACCGCTTTGCCAGTGTTGAGCGTGTGTTTGCAATTTTGATGGTGTTTACGGCTTGCTCCATGGCGTTTGCACATGGCTCCAACGATGTGGCTAACGCGGTGGGTCCGCTGGCGGCAGTCTACGGTGTAGTGAGTACTGGTGCGGTAGCGGCTAAAACCTCCATGCCCAGCTGGATCTTGCTGCTGGGTGGTATCGGCATTGTGATTGGTCTGGCAACCTACGGTTGGAAGGTAATTGCGACCATTGGTAAGAAGATTACCGAACTGACACCAAGCCGCGGTTTCGCAGCAGAGCTGGGTGCTGCTGCTACTGTGGTATTGGCGTCTGGTACTGGCTTGCCTATTTCCACAACTCATACCTTGGTGGGTGCCGTGTTGGGTGTGGGCCTGGCACGAGGTATTGGCGCACTGAACTTGCGCGTGGTCGGTACCATTTTTACCAGCTGGCTGATTACGCTGCCGGCGGGGGCCGGATTGGCAATTTTATTTTTCTTCCTGTTCAAGGGAATTTTCAGCTGACGCGCAATCCCGGTTTGAAAAAGGCTCTTTTCGAAGCACTGCTGTCCCACAGTTTCACAGTCATAAGACCAGCCTCATCTGAGGCTGGTCTTTTTGATTGGGTGGCGGGTCAGGATTCAGTATCTCCTTCAGGCTTCTGCGCTCAAAAAGACTCAGCTGTAGCACTCTGAGCATGCGCTGCACCGACCACCCTTCCTTGGCGCTATGGCGAGCAAAAGCCACCAGAAGATAGGTGATTAAGGCTATCCAGACCTGTGTTAATACCGCGTTCTTTGAAGTGCCCACAAAGGTTTTTATCTTGAGGTTTTGCTTGATTGCCTTGAAGAACAGCTCCACCTTCCAGCGATCCTTATAAATGGCTGCAATCGTGGCGGCAGATAAAACAAAATTGTTCGTCAGAAACTGGTAGAACTTCCCAGTCTCCTGATCCCGGTAACCGATTCTTCGCAACCGAGGTGCGCCTCGCTCTATCGCATGCTTACTACTGAGTTGGATGATTTGATCACTGCTCACACCCGTTTCGGAACGAACAGTTTGACGCTTGATAACACGATATACGGCCTTGGCCCGTAAGCGGGTTACAAAGCTAACCCCTTGTTTTGTAAGGTTTCCGAACCACTGATAGTCCACATAACCCTTATCGAAGGCAACGATACTGCCTTTCGGGAATCGAAACTTTCGCCCCTCAACCATATCGTTTTCGTTACCGTCACTGAGGGCGACAAACTCCGGAATTTCTGTGGCGTGATTCAGCCCTACATTCAGTTTTACGTTGCAGGTATCTTCGCGGTGGGCCGCCCAGGGAAAAACATTCATGGACAGATCTATAGCGCTAGCATCAAGAGAAAACAGCGGATTCTTAAAGCGAAATTTATGTTTCCCGGGCTGATTTTTACAGCGTCCAAGTAACTTGTAGAACAGGGCTTCATATAACTCTGCGG
Source organism: Cellvibrionaceae bacterium (assembly GCA_027012915.1). The sequence continues at coordinate 15,278 of JALUYN010000053.1, read as the reverse complement.
GCTGCTTTTCATTGATCCGAGCTAGAGTTGATCGAGCTATGGGTTTGGCGCCAAGATGATAAAGCTTATGGCGCTGGGATTCGAGATTCGACTGAATATCACGCAGGCTTTGACGCCCCGAAAGCTGCGACATTGCCATACCTAGAAACTGATCCCACCGGCTTGCGGAACGAAGCTTTTGGCCGTGATGATGTTCTTTTGCCAGTTTCTCGAATTCATGTCTCGAAACGGGTTTTAGTAGTTGCTGAAATGCGGTGTTATGATGTGACAAAGCCTGAGTCCCTTGATATTGCTGCTGTGTGGTAACAACAGTTTACCAATGGAACTCAGGCTTTTTCATGTGCTATCCCAAACTGTGGGACAGCAGTGACCGTAAAGGTGGCTTTTTAAATGAGAAAGGGACAGCGTAATTAGCGATTCTTCAAAGGTTCGCGAATGCCTTCGGCCATTTTTCTCAGTGTGTTCTCGGTGGTTTCCCAATCGATACACTTATCGGTGATGGATACGCCATATTCCATATCATCCAGATTGGAAGACATTTTCTGGTTGCCGGCGCCAATATTAGATTCCACCATGATACCGATAATAGACTTGTTGCCCTCAATGATCTGATTGGCGATGTTGTCCATAACCAGCGGCTGCAACTCGTGGTTCTTGTTGGAGTTGGCGTGGCTGCAATCCACCATAATATTCTGAGATACACTGGCTTTTTCCAGCTCTTGCTCACACAAGGCGATGCTCACGGAATCGTAGTTAGGCTTACCGTTGCCGCCTCGCAGCACCACGTGACCGTAAGGGTTGCCCTTGGTGCGGGTGATCGCCACTTTGCCTTGGCCGTCAATACCCAGGAAACTGTGCGGACTGGATACGGATTCCAGAGCGTTGATGGCAACTGTCAGGCCGCCGTCAGTACCATTTTTAAAACCGACGGCAGAAGACAGACCACTGGCCATTTCACGGTGTGTCTGAGATTCGGTAGTACGCGCACCAATGGCGGACCAGCTCACCAAATCCTGCAAGTACTGCGGTGAAATGGGATCCAGAGCCTCAGTGGCGGTTGCCAGACCCATTTCCGAAATATCCAGCAGTAATTGACGTCCAATATGCAGGCCTTCCTGAATCTTGAAAGAATCGTCCAGATACGGATCGTTGATCAGACCTTTCCAGCCAACCGTGGTACGTGGTTTCTCGAAATAGACGCGCATCACAATGTACAGAGTGTCCGACAGCTCATCCGACAGTTTCTTCAGGCGCTGGGCATAATCCTTGGCGGCGTCGACGTCGTGGATCGAGCACGGACCAATAACTACCATCAGGCGATGGTCTTTACGATCCAAAATGTTGCGTACGGTTTGGCGACCTTCGGTCACAGCTATTTCCGCCGCGCCGGTCAGAGGCAGCTCTTGTTTCAGCTGCTCTGGGGAAATGAGAACTTCCTGAGAGCCAATGTTCAGGTTCTCTACTGCATTGTGTGTCATGGACTATTCCATCAGTTGATCTTGTAAACCCCATATTCTACTTAAAATGTTACAGAATAGGAGTGGTGGAAAGGGAAAATTCCACCAAAACCGGTCAAAAGTCCATGATTTCCAGGTGCTTGATCAATGGGAAGTAGAGCGCCGTGCGAATTCGCGCAATATTTCGTTCGCTATCCAGTTCTGAGTAGAGGTCGTGATAGCGCTGCAATTGGGCTCGATAGTGCTCCCGTTCCTGGCTCAGAAATTCCGGCATAGACTGATCGGTGCCCGGTGTGCTGCTTTTATAGTCGATAATCCAGCGCTCGTCCCGGTCGATAAAAGTTCTGTCTACGATTGATTGTCGCGGAGTCTTACCGCCGCTCCACAGCTCGACTTCGCAGCCGCTGTCCAAATGCCTGTTGTCGAGAAACCATTGTGCAGTAGTGTCATGCAGTACATTACGAACCGCTTTTGTCAGCAGTTCCAGGCTCTGCCCCTGTGATGTGCCGCTAATGCCCAGCTGTTGCAATTGAGCGGACCAGCTTGGCAATTGCTTTGAAATCCTGGACTCATTCCAGTGTTCAATTCCTTCCTCAACAATCTGTTGCAGAGCCCGGTGCAGGATCGTTCCAAGGTGTCTCGCCTGTCGATTGTGGAATGTTTGGTCCTCTGGAACATTGTCGTCATCGTCGAATTCACGCCCCCGGTAACTTGCCAGTAGATTGCCTTGAGGCAGGGGAGCGCGCTGCCAGTGTGAGGGCAGTCGTGGCAGTCGATAATCAACGTTGCCTTTTTCGTTCTCCGGTTCGTTATGCGTTTGAGTATCTGACGTCCCAAGTGATTCATGCAGTAGAAACTGATCCTTTACCGCGGCCCACATTGAACTGATCAACGCACCGGTGGACGGAGTTCGTACATCGCCTTTACTGGTGGATTTCAAATTACACAACAAGTGCAGGCGCTTGATGGCTCGCGTGCAACCGACGTACAAGAGGCGGGTGGTTTCCAGGCGTTGTTTGAGTTTGTCTTCTTCACGAAGATATTGATACAGAGGGTCGCCCTCATCGCCTTTGGGCGAGAGAGGACTCAGCAACAGCTGTTTTTCATGATTGCAGTCGATGCGCTCTTGCCACATTAGAAGTTGGTGTTCGTCGGCTCGCTGGCTTTTGTCGAGACCGGGGATAATCACGTGATCGAACTCCAAACCCTTGGATTTGTGTATCGTCATTACCTGAATGGCGTCGGCGCCGACACTGGCCGGGCGAGCGTAGAGATTGCCCACTGCACGCTCAAATTCCACCCACTGGATCAAACTACCTCCTTCCTCATGGTGATCGAGCAACTGGAAGAAGTCTTCGGCGTTGCGCAGGTCTGTCTCGTCTTCAATGGCGGCATTGCCACCGAGAGATAACCATAACCCTTGTACCCGCTGACGCAGAGTCTTGCGATAGCGATCTTGCCAGGTGTGATGCAGCAGCGGTATCGTTCGCTTCAGGGCCAGGTAACCCTGCTCTGATAACCCGTGATGGTTTTCGTGCTCGGGGCTTAAAAAGGCCATCAAAGTAGGCAGAAGCGGCAAGAAGCCTGAAGCGATTTCCCCGTGGCTGTCTGGCAATTGCAATGTATTTTCCAGCCCGGCAACGGTCAGAAGGTCTTGATTATTGAGTCCAATCCACGGGGTGCGTAACAGTGCCAGCCAGCTGTTTCTGTCTGTTGGGCGCAATAGGGCGCGAGTCAGAGTCATCAAGTCGATAATGGCTTGGCGTTGGGCAAGGGGCTCGATATCGGTAGCGATCCACTCTATACCGCGTTTCTGGAGCGCGGGAATAATGTCTGTCAGTTGTCCGCGATTACGCACTAGTAAAGCGATACTGTCGCCTGGGTATTGCTCTCGGGTGTCCTCAATCAGATTGCATACACTCGCCGCTTCAGCAAGCCGGTCTTCGGCGTCCAAAAACCCATGTAGAGTAACGGCAGCGCCCGGCAGGGCGTCACGAAATGCCTGCGAATGAGAGTAGCGCACAGCGCCACGGGCAATATCATCACTGTCTGGAAAAGACTGTTCGAAGGTTTGGTTTACCCAGCTGACAACTTCCGATTGCGAACGGAAGTTGACGGTGAGATCCAGCGGCTCAAGCGACACACAGCCTATACCATTGCTACGGGCGTCAAGGAAAATTCCCACGTTGGCGGCGCGAAAACCGTAGCAGGACTGCATGCCATCGCCGACAATAAACAAAGTGCGTCCGTCCTCGGGTTCCCAGCCGGCGGTAAGGCGCTCCAGCATTTGCAGTTGGGGCGTCGAGGTATCCTGGAACTCGTCCACCAGAATATGGCGGATTTGGTAGTCCAGCATCAGCGTGGTGTCGGTGGGTGAATCACTGTCACCCAGGGCTTTCAGTGCCCCCTGTGTCACTTCAATAAAGTCGGTGGCATTTAGCTGACGAAATACCCATTGCAGCTCTACCACCAATCTTGGCAGTACTCGGGTCAGCGCGTCGAGCAGTCGCCATTGGTTCTCTCGGTAGCTAGCTGGGGGCAGTATGCGCGCAGCGATCAGAAGATCGTTTAATTTGGGAATCTGCTGCAGTTCTCCCAGAATCTCTACGAAGGCCAGTTTCCGAGCGGCCAATCGCGCTTTTTCATCTTTGTCCTTTGCCGTCGGAAATCCCAGATTTTTGTTGATACCGCTGGCTTTGCGCCAGTTGCCGTCAGCGGTGAGCAGCAGGTCCGTCAAGGCGCGCCAGAGCTCGACGTCACGGTGTTCCGTTCCGGGCAGTTGCTCGATGCCCGCCAGATGACAGATGCTGGCATCCGGTTTGTCGTTGCGGCAGTTGGTGCCGGCAAAATCCGCCGCCAGACACAGGTCACTGGCCACAGGCTCCATAAGCTCACGCAGTTCCTGCAGGACTTCAAAATTGAGTTGTTCCAGAACCGCTTCGAGGTAGCCTCGGGCATCGCGGGATTGCAGCAGCGCGTGCATCCATTGATCACGGCGCTGCAACAGCGACATCATCAGCGCTTGCGCACTTTCCAGATTGTTGTCCAGATGAGATAACAGAACGCCCAATTCAGGGCCAATGGAGTCGCTGTCATCAATCAGCTTAAACAGCTGCTGCACGGCCTGTTGGTAGGCTGCGCCGGGATCGTCAAGCATCTGTGTCGAGCCACCCAGACCGCTGGCCAGGGGCTGGAACTGGGTGATCGCGCGACACAGGCCATCAATGGTTTGTACCCGCAGGCGGCCCGGGGATTTCAGTAATTCCCAATTCTGCTTCTGATCTTGCTGTAGTACCCGATGTGCCAGATCCCACGTCAGTTGTTCGTGGGCTGCTTCCGGTCGCTCAGTGGTGGCTGCCAATACCAATGCTTCATTGATACGCTCCTGCATCTCCGCGGCTGCTTTGCGGGTGAAGGTAATGGCCAGGATTTCTTCGGGGTCGTTGGCATGGGCCAGCAGCGTTAGCACCCGTTGGGTTAAAAGCCCTGTTTTACCAGAGCCTGCAGGCGCGCTTACCGCAAAGGAGCGGGTCGGGTCGAGTGCGGTTTGGCGTGCGAGATGGTCGGCTGGTTGGTTCATGATTGTGATTCCGCGTCCATGCTGTTTAGCCTTAACATGGGGGCCAAGTAGTCGTAAAAGCGCTCCAGGTTTCGGGTTTTGAACTGGCTTTGAGTGTCGCCGTGTTGGAATTCGCGAGCCAGGGCTTCCAGATGTTGCTGCCAGTGCTTGAGGGTTTCGGGCCAGTTATCGGGCAGATCGTACTGCGGACCTTTCTCGGCGCCTGCCACACCCTCGTGGTAATCACTCAGAGTTCCAATACCTTTGATGGTGGTCTCCGTCGTGTTGATCTGAACAAACAGCAGAGCCGAGATTTCTTGCTCATAGGCGATAGCGTAGATGGGCAACTGGGGCTCCTCCGGGCGCTCGCTTCCCAGGCTTTTGAGATGGGGATTGCCGGTTTTGTAGTCAATGATCAGCCATTGACCATTGTCCAGCAGGTCGAGGCGGTCGAGGCGCAGCGTCAGCGGCAATCCCTCAATGTCGGTTTCCAAACTCTGCTCGGTGGCGTGCACGGTAAATCCGGGACGCAGCTTTTCCTGCTCGAGCCACCCCTGGATCAGTACGCTCAGGCGTTCTATCTCGAGTGCAATATAGCGGTCACTGAAATACCCGGGCTCGCGGTGCTTAAGGGCCAGCGCCTGTTTTTCCACTTCCTGGTGCACCGCACTTTGTAGTTCGGCATCAGATAGTTGAAGCAGTACGCTTTGTCGCTGCCATTGATTCCAAAGGTTTGCCAGCACTTCGTGGAGCATTTGACCGCGTTGTTGTGGGGTAAGGCCCTGGTGCATTGATGTGGGCTGGCGGGCACCAAGCCTGTGAATGAGGAACGCGGCCATGGGGTTGATGGCTTGGTTGCGCAGAATCTGCGAACCGCCTTTTAGGCGCGAACGCTCAACAGCACTGACCTGCGGAGCACGATCGGTGTGGTACCACTCGCTGGGCTGGCTGACTTGTTGTCGTGCATAGCTGCCAATAGCGGTCTCGCTTTGAGTGTGATCCTCAATGGGAGTCAGGTGATTGAGCAGGGGCGAGGCTTGCTGGTGGCTTTCTTCACCCTGTTTGGCGTAGCTAAACACCACTTCCGCAGCGGCCCGTTGGTAGCCTTGCGTCAGGGCTTCAGCGTAGCGCAGTTCGCGCTCGGCGTCGGCGTGGGGCATCGCCTGTTCCCTCTGTAGTGACAGCGGTAACAGGGGATTGGGTTGTGGTGCTGGAGGCCACTCCCGGTGGTTCATCCCCATAACCCAGCAGTGATTGAACAGCAGCCCTGCGCCCTCCAGGGCACCCAGAATCTGAATCGGCGATTCAGGTGTTTGAGCCTGATAGGGGGTGCTCGCCAGTTGCCTCGATAGCAGCTCAAACGCTTCGTGCAGGCTCAGTGGCGTTTCCAGTTCGTCAATTCTCGAAAAGTCGTCCAGTACGCTGTAGAGCTGCTGTACCTGCTGGAATTCATTACTGTCGACGCGGCGTTGACCGGGCCATCCAAAGATCTGTAATTGATCAAGAAAAAATTCGGCCCAGCGGCTCGCGGTCTGGCGGCTGACGCTGCGGCGCCTGTGGTCTTCTGCTTGTTGCAGAGTTTTGCTCAACCACAGACCATAGCCGTTTTCGCTTTTTTCAGCCAATTGTTGGCACAGGCTCCTAAGCTGCTGGGTGCTGACTTGGTGTCGTCCTCGTTGCAGCAATCCGTTACATAGACTTTCGGTAAAACCGATATCTGTGATTTCAGCAAGAAATGGCGAATGCAACAGCTCAATCAGTTGCTCCAGGTCCCAATTGCGATAGTTGAGTCGCAACAGCGATAGCGCCGTCTGAATGATGGGAGTTTGGCCCAGTGGTATCCCGGTGGAGAAGTTAAAGGGCAGGGTATAGCGTGATGTTTCGGGCGACAGATACTGAGGTTCGAACACCTCGGTGAGATGACGTGCGAGTAATTCTCGTTCCTGACCAAGGTTGGGAACAATGATGCCAATACTGGCTTCGGGATTGTCAGTCAGACGCTGTTGTGCCCACAGTGCGGCTTGCGTTACTTCCTGCTGTTTGTCGGAGTAGGCGCGAAGTTCGCAGATAGGCTGTTGCCGGATGCTGCTGCGGTGGCGTTTAGGCTCAGCGCAGAGCAGATCGAGAGTTGTTTGTAGTAGTGGAGTAATCTCGTCGAAATCCAGCAATACCAGTTGCGATTCCGGCGCCAATACCTTGTCTTTCAGCGCTTGATTTACCTTCTGTTGCAGCTGTTCCAGGGTAATCAACCCCTGTTGTTGCAGGTCCGCCTCAAACTGCTGGGCCCAACTGACAAACTGAGCCTGCTGATCGGTTTCCACGTCGATGGAGGCGACATCAATATTCCAGCGCTGCAAAGTGGCATAGGCGCTGTTGGCATCGCTGGCCAGTCGCAATGGGTTGATCAACTCCAGCCCGTCGGTGTGGCTATCAATCACCTTGAGCCAAAGCTGTTGCAATTGTGTGCCTGTCGCCATTGCCCCGGGCTGATCTATACGTGCTGCCGACAGCAGATTATCGTACTGGGCGGTTAACCAGTCGCGTATGGCGAAAACCCGGGGTTGGTGCCAGCAGCTCTTGCCGTCCAGGTTTTGTTGATGGTTGTAGGCTTGAATCAGCTTGTTTTTAAGCCGGCTATTGGGAGTCAGGATCAGATGACCGGATTGCAAAAGGGGTTGTAGCGGGGCGATATCAATCAGCGATTGCGGCATGGACGAGACTGCGACATGTTATTGGCAATAGTGCCGCATGATGGCACAGGCGTCTGGTTCGATAAAGGCTTGAGAGAAGCGTAGCCAAGTTGTGCAATTTTACGCCAACTCCGGCAGGTTTGCGGGTTTTGTCTGGTGTTTCAGATACCTTTGACTATCCTTGGTATGTTGACGCTTTTTTCGTTGTTTATTGGAACCTTGGGCAGGACATAGGCGTGCCTGAATCGCACATCAGTACAAAAATATTGCTTGTTATAATCGCTGTTGCGTTTCTCGGTTTGGGCGTTTTGGTGGGGACCTTCGCCTATTTGTTAAATCGCGATTACCACCGGCAGTACGACACAAATCTTCAGTACTACGTGGACGAGTCTGCCAGACGCCTGGAGGCTGACATTCAGGCCCACGGTGATGCAGTCGACCTTTTGGCACAGCAGATTGAAACAGATCTGCTGTCCCGTAGTAGCAATGAACCCTATTGGGATGTTCCACGTCGCTCCGACTTCGTTGAACAGCGTAAGCGCCTTGATCTGCACAGCTCCGTATTCGCTCCCCAAAATGCAATCCTGACGCCAGAACTATTGGAGGAGATTGCAGCCACCCATGATGCGTGGGAAAGTGTTGAAGGCGCCTTCGATAGTCGCATGATGTCTGTCTCCTATATCAGCACTCAGGGTTTTATTCGGACTCAGCCATCCCACCGCGTTGCCTTCTTTCCCGAGGGCTACGATCCTCGCCAAAGTAAACTCTACGAACAACGCGATAGTAGTGACTATGGGCAAACGCTGTTTGTGGATCTGGATCCTTTGAACTCGATTTATATTCTCTCTGTCGTGCAATCGGTGACTCCGGGTGGCAATTTGTCCGGCGTGGTGGCCGGAGTTTTTGAGTTGTCGTTTAATCTCTTCTGGGACAGCGGCAACGGTGATGGAGGTCCCGATACGGGTTTTCAGCCGATTTTGCTGCTTGTGGATCGGGATCATCGTCTATTGGCCAACCCTCTGGGAAATGACCAAATTGGTGAAAAGGTTGAACAGCTGATTCGCAACCGATCGTCGATGAATTCAGATGGACGAGTGGACGTTTGGAGCTTGGACAGCACCTTGTATCGGGTGTCGATTCAGGATCTGAGTTATCAAGGCTGGCGTGTGCTGGCTCTCTACCCTGAGAGCTTTCTAACCCAGCGCATCGCGGCAATGGAGGCCGCACTCGTTGCGGTACTGGTTATTGGTGGTGTGATGTTGGTACTGTTCACCTATCTTGCGCTGCGTCGCTATGTGCTCGGCCCCGTGCATCAGCTTACCGCCGCTACTCGGGCGATTGCTCAGAGCGATTGGCGCTTTCAGCCTCCCGATCTTGCCAATGATGAAATTGGCGAGCTGTCCGTTGTCATTGATACCTTGGCGACCGAACTGCGTGGCACTCTTGATGCGCATCGAAAGACCATTGTCAGCCTGGATAATATGAGCAACTCATTATCCACCATGTATTCCACGTTGGACGCGACTGACAATATGACGGCCATTCTGGAAGCTGACTGGAATATTATTTACGCCAATGAGAAGTTTCTTGAAGTGTTTCCCGAAGACTGCGTGGATCGCTGTTTTCGCGAGTGTTACCGAGCTTCATTCGGCAAGCTGGCGCCAGATTACTTTGATACTGTGGAACGAGCCATAGAGCGCGAAGGGGTTTGGACAAACGAAATCCGGGTCATGGATGCCGAGGGAGTTCCCCGCAGCTACATCGAGAAAATCTTTTGTCATCACAGCTCCGATGGTGAGTTGCTCAGCGTTATCTACAACGCTCAAGCCTTATTTCAGAGCTCTGAGAACACTCAGGAAATCGAGCGCCTTGCCTATTACGATCACCTGACGGGCCTGCAGAACCGAACCTTTTTTAAGGGCGTGCTGGAGGAAGAATTGGCGTCTTTGAGCCGTTCGGACAGTATGTTGGCACTGCTGTATATCGATCTCGATAACTTCAAAATGATTAACGATTCTCTGGGGCATGAGTCCGGGGATGCGCTTTTGGTCGAGGTGTCACAGCGACTGAAGGATTGTCTTCGCACGGAAGATGCGGTGGCCCGTATTGGCGGTGACGAGTTTGCCGTACTGCTAAAAGATGTGCACGCATTACACTATGTGTCCATTGTTGCCAACAAAATTCTGCAAACGCTCAACAGGCCGCTCTATCTCCAAGGGCAGATGGTGTCGGTCAAGGCCAGCATTGGCGTGACAGTGGCTCCCGACGATGCGGATCAAGTCATGGAATTGATGAAGAATGCTGATCTGGCCATGTATCAAGCCAAGGATAAGGGCAAAAACAACTTCCGCTTCTATACCCAGGATATGAATCGTGAAGTTTCCCGGCGGATGGAACTGGAGCGTGAGATCAAGCAGGCGCTCGATAATCAGGAATTTGTGCTCTATTACCAACCCAAGGTGCACTTGCAATCCGGTCGAGTGGACGCTGCTGAGGCTCTGGTGCGCTGGCGATTGCACAATGGAGATATTCGTGGTCCTCAGGATTTTATACCTGCGGCAGAAGATAGCGGTTTGATTCTTGAGTTGGGGTTATGGATCTTGAAAACTGCCTGCCAGCAGGCCAAGACCCTCTACAAGTCTCTGCGCCAAGAAGTGGTTATCAGTGTCAACGTTTCGGCTCGTCAGCTCACGGCACCGGGCTTTGTGCACCAAGTAGAGCAGGTGCTGAAAGATGTCGCCTTGAAGCCGTCCCTTTTGGAACTGGAGATCACCGAGTCGCTATTTATGACCAATCTTGAGCAAACCATAGAGGACCTGGATGCGATACGTCGTTTGGGAGTGCGTATATCCATCGATGATTTTGGCACTGGCTATTCATCACTCAGTTATCTCAAACGACTGCCCATTGATCAGCTGAAGGTAGATCGATCTTTTATTATGGATCTGCCCGATGATGACGATGATCGCGTCATCACTGAACTGATTGTCAGTATGGCCAAACAACTCAAGCTCGAGGTAGTGGCCGAGGGGGTCGAGACCGAACAGCAGTATCAGTATCTGGATTCGCTCGGTTGTGACTACGCTCAGGGCTATCTGTTTGCCCGTCCGCTGCCTCCGGATGAATTTATGGTGTTTGTATTTGATTCGGTGCAAAAGCCGGGTGGCGTATTTAACTGAGAGCCGTTTTCTGGTTCTGTCGGTCTGATCCAGAGATCTGAGGTTAGATAAGATCTCTTATAGCTTCCAGATAGACTTTGCTTTCCTTCTTGAATATCTCGGTTCCACCCTGTCGGTAAGCCTTTAGCAAGAATTTCCTGGCCAGAGGTTTTTCCTGATGATCGTAGTGGGCCTGCCCGATACGCATCAGGATAAACGGGTTGTTATCGGTGCCAGGGCAGTGAAGGGCGGAGTTGAGAGCCTCGCAGGCTTGAGGGTATTTCCCCAATTGGAAATAGGTATCGCCAATGCCGGTCAATATCCAACCAGATTCTTGATAATCCGTTTGGGGTTTGGGGACCAGCAGCCAGGCTTGGTAGAATAGCCGCAACGCGCCACTGAAATCTCCACTGTCGTAGACTTCATAGGCCCGGGCGCAGTGAAGTTTGATCTTCTCTGTCTGCTTGCTGTTCAACTGGCTCATAGAATGTGCTGTTTGGGCGATCCTTGCGACTTACTACAGGAAATTTAATCAATGACACTATTAACATCAATCCCCGAGCACTGGTTTTTGTTGGGTTTGACCACATTTTTGGTGTCGTTGGTGTGGGGCATTATCACGATTCTGAGCCGCAACGCGCTGCGCAGCCAACTGCAGGCTCAAGGTATGGCTACAGAGCAGGCGTTACAGCTACAGATACAATCCCTAGAGCAGTTGTTGGCCCATGAGCAACAATCGCTACAGAACCAGCAGCGCGTCAACGATGAGCAGACGCAGCAGGTAGAACAATTACAGCAATCCCGTATTACTCTCAGCGCAAAACTGGAGGGCAGTACCGAGAAGCTGTCTGCCGCCGAGCGCCAGTTGGTGGAACTGCAGGAAAAGCGCATTGCCTATGAGGCATTGTTGCAGGAATTCTCTGAGCTCAAGGCTCGTAGTGAGGCAGAGCAGAACAATCTTTCAGAGCAGATCAAGTTACTCAATGATTCCAAACTGCAATTGAGCAAAGAGTTTGAAGTACTGGCATCGCGCATCTTTGAAGAGAAGCAGCAATCTTTTACTCGCCAGAGCCAGGCCACTATTGAGGCGTCGGTCAATCCTCTGAAAGACCAGTTGAAAGAGTTTCGCAAGAAGGTGGAAGATAGTTACAGCAAGGAGGCGGCCGAGCGCAATCAGTTGGTGGGTCAGATTACTGAGCTTCAGAAACAGACTCAGAAAATTGGTGCCGATGCCATCAACCTCGCCAATGCCATCAAGGGCGATAACAAGGCTCAAGGGAACTGGGGTGAAGTAATACTGGAGCGCTTACTGGAAGAATCGGGCCTGCAGAAAGGCCGCGAGTACGAGTTGCAGGTGAGTTTGAAATCGGAAGAGGGTAACCGTCGCAATCCTGACGTGATCGTCCGTTTGCCTGAAGACAAGGATATTGTCATCGATTCCAAGGTGTCGCTGGTACACTACGAAAAATACTTTGCAGCGCCCGATTCAGAGAAGACCGAATATCTGAAACAGCACGTCAATTCGCTGCGTACTCACATCAAGCAGCTTAGTTTGAAGTCTTACGAAAACCTGGAAGGCATCCGCACCCTGGATTTTGTTTTTCTGTTTGTGCCCGTGGAGTCCGCTTTTATGCTGGCCCTGCAGGAAGACCCGGGACTATTTCGTGAAGCTTACGATAAACATATTGTCCTGGTGAGCCCCACAACTCTGTTGGCGACATTGCGAACCGTGGAAAATATCTGGCGCTATGAGAAGCAGAACAAAAACGCCGAAGAGATTGCGCGCCAGGCCGGTGGACTCTACGACCAGTTCGTATTGTTGCTCGAGGCCTTTGACGACATTGGCAAGCAGATTGACAAGGCGTCAGCGGCCTATGAGCTGACGCAGAAGCGGTTGGCCGACGGTCGAGGTAATTTAATCGGGCGCGTGGAAAAACTGCGCAAGCTCGGCGCTAAAACCAAGAAACAGCTCAGTCAAAATGACCGGGCACTCGAGGCTCTGGAAGTTAGTGAAGATCTCGAATAATGCTCAAGAGCAATGTCATTGAATCTGAGCTGATCTATGTTTCTTGATACGTTGCTATTTACCCTCGGGGTGACCGCGCCATTGTTATTGTGGATTGCCTTGGGTTTCTTTATGCGCTGGTCTGGTATCTTGTCGACTATCTGGATTCAGCGTGGCTCTTGGTCGATGTTCTATATTTTCTTACCGCTGCTGATGTTTATCAGCATGGTTCGAAAACCCCTGGATCAGGCTCTCGACCCGCTCTTGGTTACTCTCTGTTTTATAACCACTTACGCGATCTATCGATTTGCGCGATTTCTCAGTGAACAGAAACAGTTGCAGTGGTCTCGGGCGACTGTGTACCAGCAAGGCGCGTTGCGTGGCAATCTGGGTATTATCGGCGTGTCCTTGTGCCTTAATGCCTATGGACGAGAGGCGTTGCTGGATATCTCCTTGCTGATGGCAGTGCTGGCGGTTTTTTACAATATAATCAGCACCCTGATATTTGTACGTAATCGAGCTGATGCAGAGGAAAAAAACCGCCGTCATTGGTTGTTGTCTCTGTTGTCCAATCCATTGATAGCCGCGAGCCTTGCGGGCTTGTTGGTTAACCTTTCACCATTGAATATGCCTGAACCATGGTTGGATCAGGGATTGAAATGGATTCAATACAGTTTTCCTCTGGCACTTGTGTGTGTCGGTGGTTCGCTGTCCCTCAAAGGGTTGGCGAGCAGCGCGCTGCTTGCCCGCGACATTGCATTGTTGAAATTGGTTATAATGCCGACCCTTGCAGTTTGTCTTCTGCTGCTTGCCGGGTACCAAGGGCAAACTTTGGGTATGGTGTTTCTGTTAACGGCGTCGCCTGTGGCTACAGCGAGCTTTGTTATGGCTCGTGGCTATGGCGCTGATGCAGAATTTGCAGCCAATGTTGTCGTCACCACGACATTGCTGGGATTACTAAGTCTGAGTCTGGGTGTGTTTTTGCTTCGCCTTCTGAATTTAATGTAGAACCGATTATGAGTAGTACAACAGTTTATGGCCTGCTGGCCGTGGGAATTATCATTATTGCGGGCTTGGTTGCAGTTGCCATCTATTACCTGAAAAAGGTTAAGGAGATGGAAAAAAATCAGGCTGAAGCCATAGCCCTACTGGAAGAAAAAATCGAACAACAGCGTCAGAATCGAATTAAGAGTATCCGGATCATCGCCCAGGGTATTCTCGATGAACAGTTGACGCTGACTGAGGGTGCTATTCGCCTTAGTGCGTTATTGAGTGCTATGGAGCAGGGGGAATCGCATCGAGAAGAATACAAGGCGTTCTTTCTACTGGCCGAAGCCACGAATCATATTCCGGTGCTTGATGAATGGAAGGAACTTTCCACCAAGAAGAAACTTGGCTTTGATCGCGAGCGCACGAGTATTGAAAACGACCACAAAGAATTCGTTATCGACGCCAGCCAACGCTTGGTTGCCGATGGGCGCTTTCAGGTTGAGGCGACACTTTTCTATCAAGCGAAATAGAGCGCCGAAAAATTAAAGGGAATTGGCATGAGAGTTTGGCTATGCATGGCTTTACTGACGTTGATGTCGGTAGAAGTTCAGGCGAAGAGTTTTCGCTTTTCCGTAGATCTGATCAACGTCAGCGAAATGGACGAAGTTGCTTTCGGTGTTCGCTACGGAGCGGTATGGGTATCGCTCGAGGAACGGGGGTGCAAAGTCGATATATCCTACAATGTGCGCTATGAAACGGAGTTTGTTGACAACCGCGGGCGCAGTGAGGTGGTGGGTAAAAACAACGGTGAATACCCAGGTGTTCCGGTTGTCTATTATGACTCGAAGGCTGGTGACTATGTGCCGGCTTTCAACCCGTACAGGTTAACTCTAAGGTTCGATGGTCGTGCTGTTTCATCTTACCAACAGGCGGGAAGAAACTTTGAACTGGACTTGTTTGATCGTGCCAATCTCAAGTTTATGGGAGGTTTTAAAGTCGACGAGTTTGAGGACCTGCACGAACAGCACCGTCACATGGCGGATTATTGGGACAGTATTTACGATCGTTGTCTTGCATCATTGAACCGCAAGCAGCGCGAACGCGAAGCACAGAAGCAAGCAGCGTTCGAGCGAGAGCAGAAAGAGCGCGAGCTGCAGATCGCTAACCAGTGGAAGGTCGCTGCCAAGCGTCTCGAAAGTGTCCTGCAGGAATTGAAACTGCCAGTGACGGGCTGGCAGAACATAGCCGAGAATGTATTTCTAAACCCCACCAATCACGTGCCCCTGGGAGCCGTTCTTTCTGAAAATGGTCGACAGATTATTCTTATGGAGCAGATTCTGCTGCGCGACCCAGATCAGCCCGATCAATTTACACCCTTGCAAAAACTGAATACTGCGCAACGAACCGATTGGCTGACAG
>JALUYN010000052.1 GCA_027012915.1 Cellvibrionaceae bacterium | reverse complement strand
CGCAGATATAAATCGGCGACAATTGCTGCTCATCCTCAAAAGCGCGGATCTTCTGAGTGGCTTCATAGCCATCCATTATTGGCATGTCGCAATCCATAAAGATTGCGTCGTAGGACGTGGGATTTGCGGTGTATTGCTCAAGCGCTTCCTGCCCATTCTCTGCGACATCGTAGGTGACACCGCTGCGATCCAGCATGGCGCCAGCAACTTTAACATTGACGCTATTGTCTTCCACCAGTAGCACATGCATGCCGTGAAAGACGTCTCGCTCGGTTTTGTTGTCGCTAAGAAGTTTGACATCATAGTTGACGGTGAGCGGAATACGAATGGTAAAACTGGAGCCTTGGTCCGGTTCGCTTTCTACGCTGATCTTGCCGTCAAACAGTTCGGTAAGTTGTTTACTGATGGCCAAGCCCAGGCCGGTACCGCCAAACAGGCGGGTGGTGGAATTGTCGGCCTGTTCGAACTGATTAAAGATTTGATTAATCTTGTCTTGCGCGATACCAATGCCGCTGTCGGAAATTTGGAAGTCTACTGTCGCACGATTGCCGTCGAGTTCGATCAGATCCGCCTGTATATGGACGTCGCCACTTTCGGTGAACTTGCAGGCGTTGCTCAGGATGTTGTTGAGAATCTGGTGTAGTCTTATTGGATCATTCACCAGATGGTCGGGGATATCACTGTCGACTCGGGCGGTAATATTCAGTTTGTCGCTGTGCTCCAGTTGATAGGGTTTTACCAGGTTGTTGATAAAACTGCGTAGTTTGAATGGCGTGTGCTCGAGTTCGATCTTGCCTTCGCTGACCTTGGCGAAGTCCAGAATGTCATTGATTACAGTCAGCAGGGTTTCGCCGGAGTGCATCAACAGGTTCAGGTATTCGCGGTCGCGCTCTGACAGATTAGCGTCTTTCAGTAGTTCTGCCATACCCAATACCGCGTTCATAGGCGTGCGAATTTCATGGCTCATGTTGGCGAGAAATTCTGACTTCTTTTGCGAGGCGACTTCAGCTTCGCGTTTGGCGCGGCGCAGAGAACCTTCGAGCTTTTTACGCTCTGTTACATCGCGAATGGAGGCGATAGGGTAGACGCGGTCTTCTGTGGTGACCGCCGCCAGGCTGATCTCTACAGGTATTCGACTGCCGTCTTTGTGCAGTGCGTGAAGGAAAGGTCGGTTGTCTCCCATCGCGCGCAGTGATGGGGATGCTTGGAATCGCTCGCGATAACGTCCATGGTGCGGGCGGTATTCTGGAGGGACCAATTCATCAATGTTGAGTTCCAGCATTTCCGATTTGGAATAGCCAAACACCTGAGAGCTTTTCTGGTTGACCTTGATGACCCGCCCATCGCTGTCACACTGAATCAACGCATCGGGAGAAAAATCAAACAGGTTCTCGCTTTTGAGCAACGCTTCTTTGGTGTGACGACTTTCGTCCAGTAGCTGTGCGTTGGCAATATGCTCGTGGTTGGCAATGGCCTGAGCCAATTGATCACTGAGTTCACCTACAAAATTGATGTCGTCCGCGTTCCAGTGGCGTTTGTACGCACATTGTTCAGCGCTGATGATCCCTGCGACCTTGCCTGAAACCCGGATGCTGGCATCCAGCAGTGATTGCACCGCGTGAATGGGCAGATAGTGGTCTACACATTCTGACGTTCTAGGGTCTGTGTTTACATCGATTACGTCCAATGCCCTTTCGCTCATAATGGCAGAGAAGTAGTTGGGCATGGTTTCGGCCAGCAGGAACTCGTCGTGGGAGTAGCTGTTCGTGCTTTTCTCAAACAGACAAAGAAGATTCAATTGTTTCTGGTCGTCGCTTAATAACCACACGCTGGCGCGGTCTACGCGAAGGATGTCAGCTGCTTTACGCGTGACATCCTTGGCAAATTCAAACAGATTGCCTTCAATGAGTGCGTCACTGGAGGACAGTTCAACGATTGCCTGCTGCGACATTCTGGCGTAATTAGAATGCTGCAGTTTTGGCGCTTGGCAGCTTAGAAAGCCAACCAGCTCGATCAGCTTGCCTTCTTCATAGATACCCTCGCCGTGCTCCCAGACTTCTTTGATATTGCCATCGCGATGGATGATACGGTACTCGAGGTCGTACTGGCCTTCGTGGTTCAGGCCTCTTTGCACCTCTTCCCATACCCTTTGACGATCGGCGGGATGAATAAGATCGGCAAATCGAAATCGCTGATTGTTTTCTAAGTCTTCGGGTTGATAGCCCGTTACTTTGGTGGCCCCGCTACTGACTTCCAGCATGGTCCAGTAATCGTCGTTAAGACAGCGGTAGGCCATGCCTGGTAAATGAT
This sequence comes from Cellvibrionaceae bacterium, assembly GCA_027012915.1. The sequence goes on along the minus strand of JALUYN010000052.1, from coordinate 2,019 downwards.
CAATCAATGTAGCGTGTTTGCTGGGGGTCATAGAGTCGGCGCACTGTCCCAATGGTGAGTTAAGTATAGGCAACAGAGCTCAGGTATGCGCTCAAAAAGACGAACTCTATAGGGGGATTTGGCGAAGACGAACTATAACTGCCGGTTCTGAAGTTTGTAGGGCGAGAATGTGACCGGTAGAGTAATTGTGGTCGTGAATCTGGTGCGCCTTTTACACTTCTGCGGCTCAATTCGTCAGCGCTTTCTGGCGATGGCCATTATTTGATATTGCCAAAAAAAGCGGATCTGGATATATTAAAAATAGTAAGTCCTTTTATGAAAGTTATTATCTACTAAGGTTCCTTGTCGCTATGTCATCGATTGATAATCTGCGCCTGCCGGTTATACAGGCCCCAATGTTCTTGCTGTCCGGACCGGAGATGGTGATCGCCAGTTGCAAAGCCGGCATTGTGGGCTCGTTTCCCACGCCCAACGCTCGTACGACTGATGATCTGGAATCCTGGTTGCAGCAAATTACTCAGTCGCTGGCAGACGAGCCCCAAGCCGCTCCCTGGGCGATCAATCTGGTGATGCATCGCACCAATCCCCGCTGTTATGAGGATTTGGCTCTGGCGGTGAAATACAAAGCCCCCATTGTTATTACTGCGCTGGGGAGTCCGCGTGATGCCGTAGAACAGGTGCACGCCTACGGTGGCAAGATATACGCTGACGTAATTTCTCTGGATTTTGCACGTAAAGCCGCAGCCTCGGGTGTCGATGGTCTGGCGCTGGTATGCTCGGGAGCCGGCGGCCATACCGGTCAGTTGTCACCCTTTGCCTTCGTTGAGGAAGTGCGCAGCTTTTTTGATGGCGAAATTATTCTCTCCGGAGCTATAGGCAGTGGCCGCGCGATTCGCGCCGCTGAAATTTTGGGAGCGAATTATGTCTATATGGGTACACGCTTTATTCCAGCCGATGAGTGTCTGGCCCAGGACGACTACAAACAGATGGTGGTCGATGCCAGCGGCTCCGATATCGTGACTTCCGACGCCATTACTGGTGTCAAGGCTAACTGGCTCAAGGGCAGTCTGATTCGAGGCGGCTACGACCCTGACAATATGCCCGATGCGGCAGAGATCAATTTCCTCAAAGCCGCTAACGACGTTAAGCGTTGGCGTGATATCTGGGCGGCGGGTCAGGGAGTGGGTGCGATTCACAAGCGCGAACCTATTGCCGACATCGTCGATCAACTCGAGAACGAATATCAATTGGCCAAGCGGTTGTAGTTAGCGGTTTATTGAGCCACGAAAACACAAAATAATAACGATAGGGTGCAGCGATGATAACTTCTTCTCAGGCGCGTATTGATGCCTACGAAACTGCTGGATTGTGGGAGGGTGTGACACTCCACGGTTTGTTGCAAGAGCAATTGCGGGAGAATGCCAAACGGGTCGCTGTCGTTGACCCTCTTAACCGGCAGGAACTGGTGGGAAACGAGGCGCTCCGATTGACGTTTGCGGAGCTGGAAAACGCCAGTAATGCTCTGGCGGTGCAGTGGTTGGCCCAGAATATTGTTTGCGGTGACCGGATTATCGTGCAGTTGCCCAATATCGCGGAGCTGGTGGTGTGTTATTTCGCAGCCAGTAAATTGGGCGCGATTATATCACCGCTGCCCATGCAGTATGGTCAGCACGAATTGCGTCACGTTTCCGAGACCCTGGCTGCGAGCGCTTATATCAGTGTTGCGGAGTTCAGGGGTAAGCCCTTCTGTGAGGCTCAAACGGACGCCCTGCCCGAAACTACTTTGGCTATGGCATTTGGCGAGCAACTGAAGTTGCAAACGCAAGACAATGAAGTCGACGTCGAATCGCTACAGCGCCTTGTGGCAGAGAGTCCGATCAATGCCAATCGCACTCTGAGCATTTGCTGGACCTCCGGTACTACCGGGGTGCCTAAAGGGGTGCCCCGTTCGCATAATATGTGGATGACGGTGGCGCGCAACTGCATTGAAGCGGGTGATTATGAGGCTGGCGATAGACT
>JALUYN010000051.1 GCA_027012915.1 Cellvibrionaceae bacterium | reverse complement strand
AATTTCAAATTGCTGACAATACTGACCCGACTGTCCGGATCCAGGTCTGCCAGCACCTGCCACTCACCTTCCAAAGGTTGTTTTACGGTTATCAGATCATAGCGGTCAGTCTTGTACCAATTGACGTCTCGGTCCTCTTTATCGAACTGATAACGGCTCTGGTCCGGACTGACCAGCTGCGTGGGCTCTTCGCTGGATCGAAAGATCAACGCGGTAAACTCTTCGATACTCGAGTCGACCAAAAAGGTATTCTCTGTCAGCGGCACCTGCTCTGTTGGAGCAGCTTGATCAAACACCCGCAAGAATATCTTCAATAACTCATCGGCACTCTTGGCCACCTCGGACATACCGTCGGTACTCAGCGCCAATTTATCCAACAGGGCTGTATCTGCATTATCGGACAGAGCAATGGTATGCATGGTATAGCCGCTGCCCTGCAATTCAGGCAGCACTTCATCAACAATGCGACGCCATTCCTTCTGGTTCTGTTCAGGATTCTTATCGATATCCACCATACCATCGGTAAGCAGTATCAGACTGGTATCGTATTCTGTGCTGGGCTTATCGCCGTCGTAGCCAGCCTTTTCGATGGCTTCCCCGATATTGGTAAACAGGCCTACAGAATTAATTTGCGCCGCTTTCGCCATGGCATCTTCGCGCCAGGCGTCATTCACCGGTTTGTGCGGCACCAACATATTGATGTATTTACCGAAAGTCCAAACGCCGGCTTTACTGCCTTCGGGAAGCAGTTTTACCAGGAGCTCTAACGCTGGCTGGCGCAGATTGGATGGGTCGTTTTGCTTCATACTGCCGGATACATCGATGATAACGCGTACATCCGCTGGCTTTTTTGCCTCGACCGTCGATGCATCTTTGGCGGTTTGCGCCATAGAACCTGCCGACACCAATAGCAACAGCGCTAACAACCATCCCCTGTATTGCATAACCCTCTACCTATCTCACATCCAAATACGGCCAACTATAGAAGCGGCCCTGGAGTCTCTTCGTGCATACCACCCGGTTCTTCATTTGCAGCCGGGTTAACAACAGTTATAGCAGCGCCTTCGCACACAACAAAGCACTACCCACAATCGGGTTAGCGGCCAGCCACACAAAAAATAAAGAACTTTCAGGAAATTACTGGCAGCCATGCCAGCTTACAGCGTCGGCTCGATACGGCGACTCTGCTCTAACAACTCGTCACGTTCTGCATGCAACTGCTGTTCGGCCTGAAGGGATTTCGTTCGCGCCGCACGCCAGACGCCCCATCCCAAGGACAAAATCAGTACTATTCCCCAAACAATCGCAAATGGCACACCAACGCGTTGAGGCGAGGCCTCAAACAGACTCTCCATCGCAAGCATAATTATGGCGGGTGCCAGCTCCGAATACCCCTCCCCAATAGAATAGGGCATCAACAACAATACCGAGGCGGTCACGCGCATGCCGATCCGCAGTATGCGACCACCCATCTTTGCCGTTACGTACCAAAAAATGGCCAGCAACACGCCGGCACACGACAGATATATTCCCCAACTCAACAGATAACTTTCCTGTGTCATTTTACTCTCTTATCCAATTCCTGAAGTTGCAACATCTAGAAATGCAAGACTTAGAGATGCAATGCCTTAAAGCGCACCCTCACCTATTCGACCCAATGGACGATGCATTCTTCGTAATCGTCTTCGTCAACCTGACCTTCGGGAATAACCTTTCCCTGCACAGAATTCCCAGAGCGATGTATCGCTTGAGGGTCGCCACACACCAGGTGGTGCCACTGTGGCAGAGGCTTTTGCTCAGCAATTAAGCGATAGGAACAGGTGGACGGCAACCAGTGAAACTCAGCCACATCCTGGGGTTTCAGATCTATACAATCGGGCACCAACTGCAATCGCTCCGAATAACTGCGACAACGGCAATCGGTTTCTGACAAGTAACGGCAAGCGATATTGGTGTAGTACACCTGCCCATCGTCCTCGTCTTCCAACTTGTGAAGACAGCACTTGCCGCAGCCATCGCACAGCTGCTCCCATTCATGTTGAGACATCTGATCAAGTTTTTTACCCAACCAGAACGCCAGCGCCGCCATTAGTACAGATTAATTTTTGAGTTATGAGCGTTGATGCGACGCATCTCATCGTCTTTTGGTGGTGGCATTTGCAGATAAAACCCCGGATCCTGCAATTGCTCCAACACGCGATTGGCGTCTGCCCGGCCAAGCTTTTTCTCCGGCGTCAGCAACATGGTCATCACGTGCTTGGGCTCCCCAAACTTCTCCAGTAATGCTTCAGGCACTTTACTCAAGGCTTCTTCTTTTTTCACATAGAGGTACATTTCATCCTCTCGCGGACTTTTATACACGTCACATATGACTTTCATCGTACACCTGTCAGACACTCTCTTTAATAAAGGCTTGCAGTAATGAGGCAAACCGTTCGCCCATTAACTCCATGCGCCAGCCACTGAAAGAATCGGGATAAACTTCTTCGCCCTGCAAAGCACCACGAACCATCAGTTCAAAATCTTTCTTGCGCGCCAACACTTCTGGAGCCAAACCCAGACGCTCCGCGGTTTCGGTTTGCTCCAGTTTCAATGCTTTCATCAAATCGCCGGATTCCGGTGGCAACGGTCTCGGCAAACGCTGCGGGCAGAACTCCTCAGGCAAACGCGATGCTTGATCGATGATATCCAGAAGCTCCGCACCATCCACACTCACGGTGCGAGGCGGCATGCCTTCGAGGCGTTTGAGCTGCTGAATATCTTTTGGCGCAATGCGGGCCATATCCCACAAGGTTCGCTCTTTGATCAAACGATTACGCGGTATATTGCGATCACGTGCCTCGCATTCGCGCCAGGAGGCAAGCATTTGCAGTACTGCCAATTGCTGACGATTCAGCTTCCAGGCCGACTTGATCTTAATGTAGTAGCTCTCGGGGTCGAATTCCTGCTCCGCGGCGGCAACCAACTGGGCGCAATCATTGCGCACCCACTGCAATCTGCCCGCGCTCTCCAGTTGTTTCACCAACAAACCATAGATGACCGGCAGGTAAGCCACATCCAGCGCCGCATACCGCATTTGCGAAGCACTCAAAGGGCGCTGTAACCAATCGGAGCGAGTTTCACTCTTGGCCACCTCAATACCTAACATCTGCTCCACCAGTCGTGCGTAGCCCAGCGAAAAACCGCATCCGGCAAACGCGGCGGCCAACTGAGTGTCGAACAGCGGCTTCGGCACAACGTCGAGGAAAGTCTGAAATACTTCAAAATCTTCAGAGCAGGAGTGCATCACTTTAGTGACACTTTCGTTTGCCATCAGCGACCTAAAAGCCGTGAAGTCCTCAATCAGCAAAGGGTCCAATAGATAACATCCCTCCCCGTCACCGACCTGAAACAAAGCCGCCTTGGGAAAGAATGTGGTGGTGCGCATAAACTCGGTGTCCACCGCAATAGCACTTTGCTGCGCCCATTTGGCGCAGAGTTCAGACAGCTGCCGGGAATCTTTCACCCATATAGGGTCGGTGGGGATCAGTACTTTTGACTCACTCACAATAACTACACTTCTCGACGCGATGACAAGGCATGGGACAAGGTGCCGCCATCAATATATTCAAGTTCACCACCCAGAGGCACACCGTGAGCAATGCGACTGACGGTCACGCCCACACGTTTGGCCTGCTCAGCAATGTAATGAGCCGTAGCCTCTCCTTCCACAGTCGGGTTGGTCGCCAGAATAACCTCTTTGACCTCGCCTTCCTGTAAGCGAGCCAGCAATACATCGACACCAATATCCGCCGGTCCTATGCCATCAATTGGAGACAAGTGCCCCAACAACACGAAATAGCGACCTTGATAGGTTCCCGCCTGTTCGAGAGCCAAAACATCGGACGGGTTTTCGACCACGCACAACAAACTGCCATCGCGGCGCTCGTTAGCGCAGATACCACATACCGGCTGCTCTGTCAGAGTACGACAGCGGCTACAGCGGGCGACCCCTTCAACGGCCGCATGTAAACTTCTGGCGAGGCGTTCAGCCCCGGGGCGGTCGTGCTCCAACAATTGCAAAGCCATGCGCTGCGCGGATTTCGGACCGACACCAGGCAGGCAGCGCAATGCCGACATAAGCTCATCAATTAAAGGGCTAAACATAGGAACTCGTGCAAACGCGGATATTTTTTACCAAAGTCGTGACTACCAGAATGTTGAATACCAATGCCATTTTAGAATGGCATTTTAAAACCGGGAGGCATTTGCATACCCGCGGTCAGATTACCCATTTTTTCCTGGGTATTGGTTTCCACTTTTCGCACCGCGTCGTTGACGGCTGCTGCCA
>JALUYN010000050.1 GCA_027012915.1 Cellvibrionaceae bacterium | reverse complement strand
CCAGGTGCACCCTACAAGGCTAAAGTTTCTGGCGACCAGCGACGCGTAAAGCCGATAGCAGAAACGCCTGCGACCATTGAAATTTTGACTCAGACTCAGGTAAAAGAATCCGGCCGTTCGGATCTGCGCGGTATTCTGGCAGCACAGCCTGGAATTACCCTGGGTACCGGTGAAAACGGTAACGCATTTGGAGATCGTTATGTGATCCGCGGCCAGGAAGCGCGCAGTGATGTGTTTGTTGATGGTATTCGTGACCCGGGTATGACCACGCGTGAAAGTTTTGCCGTTGAACAAATTGAAATTACTAAAGGCCCCAGTGCAACGTTTGCCGGTCGTGGATCTTCTGGCGGTGCTGTTAACAGCATTTCCAAGCAGGCCAGCACAGACTACAATTTTAGCAAAGCAGAAGCTGGTCTGGGTAGTGATGGCTACCAGCGTTATACTTTAGATAGCAACCTGAAAATCAATGACGCCGCCGCTGTACGGGCTAATCTACTGTATGCTGATCGGGATGTGCCTGATCGAGAGCCTGCTGCCCGTGAGCGCAGCGGTATTGCTCTGTCAGGTGCGCTTCAGGCCACGGAGAAATTGGATATTGTCGCCGATTACTATTATCTGGACGCTGCAGATAAACCGGATCTGGGTACTTATATAGATCGTGACACAAACAAGCCGGTGAAAGATATTCCTGTCTACCTGCAAGACGAGGATTTTGTTGAGTCTGAAGTCGAGACGCTGACATTCCGCCTGGGCTATGAATTTAATGACAACTTGCGACTACAAAACCTGACCCGCTATGGCACTACTGAGAATGGTTATGTGGTCACAGGTACCCGCTCCGCAACCCGCGATGTAACTGATCCGGCGGGCGCTGTTGCGACACTGTCAGCCAGTACCCACCAGGGGTGGCAGGATGTTGAATATTTTGTTAACCAAACGAATTTGTTCTTGAAGACTGAGTTGGGCGGCATTCAAAATCAATTCACCTTCAGCGTGGAATACTCCGACCTTGATGTTACAAACGGCGTTTATGACATAACTAACACAGGTGCGACAAACTGTATCTTGCCCGGCCGAGCCCGCCCTGGTGATCCACCACCAGCTCCCAGTGCTGGTTACTGTTTGACTGATGCAAATGGCAGTGCTGTTAGCAATATTAATTCACTGTTAGGTCGTGACATCAGCAGGGGTAATACCGATTCCAAGTATAGTGTTGAAACCCTGTCGTTGGCGGTGATGGATGTTATTGATATCAACGACAAGCTGGCTCTGCATCTGGGTATTCGCGTTGACGACTATGACTATAGCAATGATGTATTGGGTTGGGGCGCCACCGAGCCTACCAACTGGTCCTACTCCGATACGCTGTGGAATGGCCATGTTGGCGCAGTGTATAAGCTCAACGAAAGCGGCAATATCTACCTGAACTACAGTACAGCGACCAATATTAATGGCGGCGAATCCGATGTGGGCGCAAGCTGCGGGTATGGCGGTTTGTGCGGTTCAGTTGAGATTGTCGAGGATTCTGAACCCGAAAAAGTTGAGAATATCGAGCTTGGTACCAAGTGGAATATCATGAATGAAAAACTGTTGGCAACAGCGGCCATTTTCCAGATTACCAAAAGCGACATCATGGAAAGCGAAAATGGTTTTGATTATGCTGCGAACGGTTTCCTAAATTCAGGCGAGCACAAAATCGACGGTATAGAAGTCTCTCTAGTAGGTAACTTGAATGAGCAACTCAGCATCATGTTCGGTGCTTCTATCATGAATGCAAAAATCAAGGATTCTAATGACGAAGACAATGTCGGAAAAACCCTGCCAAACTTCGCTGACAAGAGTGCCTTTCTACAGCTGCGCTATCAGCTGACTGACAAGTTCTCGTTCGGAGGTTCTGCCAGTTACGCCAGTGAAGTTTTCACAGGTCAGCCTGATTCGGCGGCGAATGAAGACCTGGGTGTGCCAAGCTATACAGTCTTTGACTTGTTTGCCAATTATGCCTTCACCGAGAAAACAAATGTGCGTCTAAATATCGGTAACGTCACTGATAAGGAATACTACTTTACAGCTTATCGTAGTGGTGCTTTTACCTACCTTGGTGATGCACGCAATGCACAATTGAGCGTTTCCTACGAGTTCTAGTTTGCCTTTACGGGCATATTAGCAATAATGCGGTGATCATCTTGTCGGTGATCACCGTTCTTTAGGAAACGTTAAAGAGAAATTGTGAACTATCCCATCTATAAAAAGCTAGACAGCATTCCAGCCGATATTGTGTCGTTGGATGACTATGAACAGCTGGCCCGGAACTCAATGCCTGCTGAAGTGTTTACCTATATTCACAGCGGTGGCGCTGATGAGTACACCTTAGCCAGAAATCGCCAGGCGTTTGCCGACATTAGTCTATACAGCCGAGTGCTGGAAAAATTTGATACGGCCAGTACTCGCACAACACTGCTCGGTCAGGAATTTCGCCATCCCTTTCTACTCGCCCCTGTAGCCCACCAAGGTCTGGTGCATCAAGAGGCCGAGTTGGCCTCTGCACAGGCGGCTGATGCATTGGATACAGGTTTTATTACCAGTAACCTTGCATCAAAATCACTTGAGGATATTGCGGCACAAACGGGAGGGCCAAAGTGGTTTCAGTTGTACATTCAGTCTACCCGTGAGCATACGCTGGAGCTGGTGCGTCGAGCAGAGCAAGCAGGTTACAGCGCTATAGTGGTCACGGTAGACGTTCCCATAAATGGCCTTCGCAACAACATTCAGCGTTCTGGTTTCCAGCTTCCGCCAGATGCACAGCAAATTAACATTCAAAGAGTGAAGTCTCAGCCCAAGGAATTAGCTCCAGATCAAAGTGTGATTTTTCAGGGAATTATGAGTGAGTCTCCGAATTGGCGGGACATGGAGTGGTTGCGGAAAATTACGCGCTTGCCCATTATCGTGAAAGGGATTACCCATCCGATGGACGCGAAGCGCTCTATAGAACTGGGTGCGAACGGCGTTGTTGTATCCAACCACGGAGGCCGTGGGCTAGACACACTGCCGGCGACCATAGAGATTTTGCCCGGTATTCGTCAGGCCGTCGGCGGTGATGTTACAGTGCTTCTCGATAGTGGAATTCGTCGTGGCACTGACATTGTTAAAGCGCTGGCGCTGGGGGCCGATGCCGTTCTGGTTGGTCGCCCTCAAATCTATGCACTGGCGGTTGCCGGCGCATTGGGTGTTGCCCATATGTTGAGACTTTTACGCGACGAGCTGGAGGTGACTATGGTTTTATGCGGTTGCCCAACCATTGCGGACATTTCCAAAGAATGTCTGTTTCAACAGACATATTGATACGAGGCAAGTGCAGCATGTTATTAGTGATTGAGCAGGTGTTTGATCGCGAAGAAGTTAAAGTTTTTCGCCAACACCTGGATTCAGCAACCTGGCAGGATGGAAAATTGACGGCTGGTTCTCAGGCTGTGCATATTAAATCCAACCAGCAGCTGGACAATGATTGTGAGATGACACGGACTCTGGGTAATGAAATTCTAAAGCGACTTGGCCAGCACCCACAGTTTGTATCAGCTGCCCTGGCCGATAAAATTTATCCTCCCAAATTCAACAACTACCATGGCGGTGGTAGCTATGGTACCCATGTGGATAGCGCGATAATGACGATGCCGGATTCCGGGCAACTGCTGCGCACAGATCTTTCAGTTACACTGTTTTTCTCAGACCCAGATGAATACGATGGCGGCGTACTGACGATTGAAACCGAGTTTGGTGCTCAAGAGGTAAAACTCAATGCCGGTGATATGGTGTTATATCCATCCAGTAGCTTACATCAAGTGACTTCGGTTACTCATGGTGAAAGGATCTGTGCATTTTTTTGGATACAGAGCATGGTGCGTGATCACGGACATAGGGCAATGCTCTATGATATCGATCAATCGATACAGGAACTCACTCTTAAACTAGGAGTGGAAGACCCAGAAGTGCTTCGTCTGTCCGCGGTTTATCACAACTTGCTTAGAACCTGGAGTTTGTAATTGTCCTTAGTTTTCAGGGAAAAGCGGGTTTTCTATCTATGTCCGATTATCGGTCAGCAATACCTGGGAAGCTTGATCGATTTAGTGGCATAACAATAGCGAGCATGAGGTTGTAAGCTTCGAAAGAGCTTACAACTTTTCAACGATTTTTTGGTATGCATGCAAGACATGCCGTTACTCTAATTTTTTTAAGAGAGGAAGGAAGAAAGACGTACTTGCATCGAGTGGGATTCGCGTTCGTTAGCGCCGATCCCTGTGGCGCTAATGTGTTGTTGTTCAGATCAAATCTGAAGTACCTGCGATACATTAACTGAGCCCGCAAAAC
>JALUYN010000049.1 GCA_027012915.1 Cellvibrionaceae bacterium | reverse complement strand
AATTGTCAAAAACACCAAATCGTTGAGATCCTTACGCTGAATTGGCTTATTGGTGGGAATAACCACCACATCCAACGCATAAATCTGATGGAACTCGTAGGCTTCCGTATCCGCGGTGCCGGTCATGCCCGACAATTTTGGAAAAAGTCGGAAGTAGTTCTGGAAAGTCGTAGAAGCCAGAGTCTGGCTTTCGTTCTGAATTGCCACCCCTTCCTTGGCTTCCAAAGCCTGGTGCAGACCTTCGGACAAACGACGCCCAGCCATGGTGCGCCCGGTGTGCTCATCGATCAGTACCACCTGGCTGTTCTGAACAATGTAATCCACATCTTTTTGAAACAGGGTATAGGCGCGCAGAGCTGCGTGTACGTGGTGCAGCAAACTCAGGTTGCCCGCGGAGTAAAGGCTGTCACCTTCCTGCAGCAAACCATCGCTTACCAACAGAGACTCAACCTTCTCGTGCCCCTGCTCGGTCAGCTCCACCTGGCGACTTTTCTCGTCAACACTATAGTCACCTGCCTCTGCTTCAGTTTGCGGCTTAAGCATAGGAATCAACGCGTTCATACGCTTGTACAGTCGAGAACTGTCTTCCGCAGCACCGGAGATGATCAGAGGCGTTCGCGCCTCATCAATCAGAATCGAATCCACCTCATCGACAATGGCAAAATTCAGCGGACGCTGCATTTTGTCTTCGCGGCGCAGAGCCATATTGTCGCGCAGATAGTCAAAACCAAATTCGTTGTTGGTGCCGTAGGTAATATCGGCCTGGTAGGCGTCATATTTTGACTGCGGATCTTGCTGTGACTGCAAGATACCCACACTCAGCCCCAGTGATTCATACAAGGGACGCATCCAGTTGGCATCCCGGCCCGCCAGATAATCGTTGACGGTAACAATGTGAACGCCCTTTCCGGATAGTGCATTCAAGTATGCCGCCAGTGTGGCCATCAGGGTTTTACCTTCACCAGTGCGCATCTCTGAAATGCGACCTTCGTGCAAGGTAATACCACCAATCAACTGAACGTCAAAGTGGCGCATTCCCAATACGCGGCGACTCGCTTCACGACATACGGCAAAAGCCTCGGGAAGCACGGCATCCAGAGTCTCCCCCTTTTCTATACGGGCTTTAAAGTCCGCAGTTTTGTCTTTGAGTTGCTCGTCGGTCAGTTTTTGGAGCTCCTCTTCAAGCGCATTGATACGCTTGACCAGCTTGCCCATTCGCTTAAGTTCACGATCGTTCTTTGAACCGAATACGGCCCTGATCATTTTGCCAAACATGAGAGATTCCGTTAGATCTTAAAAATAGAGAAGATGGCGGCTGACTCAGAGGAGCCGGGCATCTAGTTCCTAAAACTACGCCCCGAAAAACCGGCCACAAGTAAACCGAAAGGTGCCTGCGGACGCAAGCAAAAGATGGGAATTATCGGTTGGTTCGATGAATATAGGCCGCAGGATCCACTGCTCGACCATGCTTATACACTTCAAAGTGCACGTGGGGTCCAGTAGAACGACCGGACGATCCCATCAGGGCTACAACTTGCCCTTTCTTCACAACGTCACCCACACTGACCAGATTATCGGTGTTATGTGCGTAACGAGTTGAAAAACCGTTTCCGTGATTGACCTCGACCATATGGCCGTAACCATGACGCTCACCAGACCAGGTAACCACACCAGCTGCCACGGCAACAACATCGGAGCCCAGCTTGCCGGCGAAATCTACACCGCTATGCCAAGCCACCTGACCATTAAATGGGTCGGTACGACGCCCGTAACGGGAAGACATCCAGCCTTTTTTAATAGGGCGGCCCGCCAAGAATACATCGCGTTGAATTTTGCGATTGGCCAACAGAGCTTCGAGCGTTTCCAATTGCTGCTCACGACTGGAGATCTGATCAGTTAGCTGTTCAATTACCTGTAGAAAGTCTGGCGCCTGATACGCCTCCCCCAGGTTAGCGCTCTCCGGCCCACCCAGTGCAGGCACCTGACTGAAATCAAACTCACCTTTATCAAGCTTGGCAATGGTGGTCAGTCGCTCACCCAAAGCATCGAGGCGCAACAAACGCGCCTGCAGTTCTGCCATGCGCAGAGTCAAGGCAGCCAGCTGTTCTTCAGCATGACGCTTAGTAACTTGAATTTGAGTTTCTTGCTCTGACAACGCCTCGTTCCACACCTGGGTGGATTCGCTGTTGAAGAGATCGGAACCATCACCGCGGGCCAATTCCGAGCCAATCCAGGCTCCGACAATCGGCAATCCAAGTAAGCACGCAGAAACCACCACACGCGTCCATCCCCCGAAGGAAATGCTGCGAGTGCGACCATGGCGCTTACTGACAACGATGATTTTCATTGAGAAATAGAGCTCAAGCGTTTTTTAGCTGGTATTCCAGACAATATGACATATAAAACAAGGAATTACCAACCCCTACTCAGAATCTGCTTGAGCTATAGAACAAACCAACCTGTGGCGGAAAAATTATCCGACAGCCAGGATTGGCTTGATATAGGAAATCGGAGCATCGGCTTCGTTTTCAAAGGTCACCATCTCCCAGGCATCTTCCTGAGCGATCAGTTGACGCAGAGACATATTATTCAGCGCGTGACCGGACTTGTGCGCCTGAAACTCACCAATCAGGCTATTGCCCAGCAGGTACAGATCGCCGATAGCATCCAGAATCTTGTGCTTAACAAACTCATCTTCGTAGCGCAGACCGTCTTCGTTCAGAATACGATACTCATCGACCACGATAGCATTATCAACGCTGCCGCCCTTGGCCAGGCCTTTGGAGCGCAAGTACTCAATTTCATGCATAAAGCCGAAAGTGCGAGCACGACTCACCTCTTTAACAAAGGAGGTACTGGAAAAATCTACCGAAGCATCCAGGGTACGACCTTTGAAAACGGGGTGATCGAAATCAATCGAAAACGATACTTTAAAGCCCTCAAATGGCAAAAAGCTGGCTTTTTTGTCGCCATCTTCAACCACAACAGGCTTTTTAATACGGATAAACTTCTTGGGCGCATTCTGTTCTTCAATACCAGCGGACTGAATCAAGAATACAAATGGACCGGCACTACCGTCCATGATAGGGACTTCAGCAGCGCTCAATTCAACAATGGCATTATCAATGCCCATACCTGCCATAGCAGACAGCAAATGCTCTACCGTTGATACCCGAACATCGTCCTTCATTAATGAAGTGGAGAGAGTGGTATCACCTACGTTCTCAGCCGTGGCCTTGATTTCCACCACAGGGTCCAAATCGACACGTCGGAAAACAATGCCCGTATCAATCGGGGCAGGCAGCAACGTCAGGTACACTTTATCGCCTGTGTGCAAGCCTACGCCAGTCGCTCGAATGGCATTTTTAAGAGTACGCTGTTTGATCATAAACGTGTCTCGGTCAAAAATCAGTCAAAAAAGATGCGGCATGATAGCAAAATAACCCGTTCAGCACCATCCTCACGGACCTTGGGAAAGCATCCATGCTCTAGAGGGTATAAGGGAGACCCCAAGGGCATCGTAAGGTTCACCGTCAAATCAAAAAAATGTGACGGAGCTCAAACATTCCTTGCGATCAACCGCACCTGCCTTTTGTACTACTTTTGTCACCGCATTGCTTAGTCAGCCTGGCGACGCAAGAACGCAGGAATATCCAGATATTCCATATCCTTGTCTTCCGCGACTGGCTTCTGGGCCACGGCCGCATTGCTTTGACGCATTACGGTTGGGCGGTCCAGTGCAGCGTAGTCTGGCGTGCCAGTGGTGCGCTGAGTGTTATCCACAACCACCTTGGCCTCGCTCATATCGCGAACGGAGGCAGCAGCTCCCAGGCCAGTAGCCACCACGGTCACGCGCAACTCGTCGGTCATATCCGGATCAATCACGGTACCAACGACTACAGTGGCATCCGCGGAAGCGAATTCCTCAACGGTATCACCCACCTCGGAGAACTCACCCAGAGACAAATCCAGTCCAGCGGTAATGTTCACCAAAATACCACGTGCGCCCTGCAGGTTGACATCTTCCAACAGCGGACTGCGAATCGCCGCCTCAGCAGCTTCACGAGCACGATCTTCACCGGTAGCGCTACCGGTACCCATCATGGCCATACCCATTTCGGACATTACAGTTTTCACATCCGCGAAATCGACGTTGATCATGCCCGGACGGATAATGAGATCAGCAATACCCTGAACCGCACCCAGCAGTACATCATTCGCCGCCTTGAACGCATCCAGCAGTGACGTAGCCTTCCCCAGCACCGCCAACAGTTTTTCGTTGGGAATAGTGATCAGCGAATCCACTCGCTCTTGCAGTTCTTTTATACCAGCATCGGCAATGGCCATGCGCTTGCGCCCTTCGAAGGGAAACGGCTTGGTT
>JALUYN010000048.1 GCA_027012915.1 Cellvibrionaceae bacterium | reverse complement strand
GTTTGTTGGAGGATTACTCTCTACACTGTTTGAAATTCAATCCAGGCAGGAGCCCAGGCATGATTCAGAAAGGTCAGACAATACCAACAGCAACTCTCAGTGAACTCACCGATGAGGGCATGCAAAATCACAACACCGATGAGCTGTTTGCCAACAAGCGCGTTGTTGTTTTTGCGGTGCCGGGCGCGTTTACACCCACCTGTTCAGAGGCTCACTTGCCCGGCTATGTTGTGCAGGCCGATGAGATTAAAGCCGCCGGCGTAGACCTTATTGCCTGTGTTTCCGTTAACGATGCCTTTGTAATGCGTGCCTGGGGGCAGGCTCAGAATGCCTCTGAAATTATGATGCTGGGTGACGGCGACGGTAGCTTTACCAAAGCGCTGGGGCTCGATATGGATACTGCCGGTTTTGGTGGTGTGCGTTCACAGCGCTACGCCATGATCGTAGACAACGGAGTGGTGACACTGCTGAATGTTGAACAGCCGCAGAAATTTGAAGTGAGCACTTCGGATGCTATTTTGGCGGCGCTGAAGTCATAGTCGTGATTGGAGGATCACCTTCGGTAAAAGCCGACGATCAAACCAAATGACTTGCCTATCTTGTAAAGCGTATTGAGTTCGACATTGTGCTTGTCGTTCTCAATGTCGCTGACCACATTGCGAGACAGTATCAAGATCGCCTGTTAAATATGTTTGATTGATAACATCAGTGTCATATCGTCCAGTACTGATGTTTGAAAACCGTATTGACTGTAAAAGCGTTTGGCTTCGTCGGAGATTGCGTGGACGAGCACCGCTTTTATTCCCACCTCTTTGCTTACTCTTTTGGTTCTCAGTAGCGCATCTTTTAAGAGGGCGCTGCCCAGTTTTTTACTCTGATAACGATGGTCTACCGCCAGGCGACCCAGAACCATAACCGGGATGGCATTTGGCATATTTCGGGCCATTGGTTTCGGGGCGCCTGTGCGTTCTATGCTGCCGCTGCCAAGGCTGTAATAGGCGATTACGCGACGGCCGTCGGTAATAACAAAAGTGCGACTGGCATCGCCCAGTTGATTCTTGAGGGCGCGCTTTTGCAGCCAGTTGTTCAGGGTTTCATTGCCGGAATCAAAACCTTCGAGGGTATGGCTGACGGTAAGCAATTCGGGCGCGGTTATTGTTCCCATGGCGATGGGGTGTTCAGCAGTTCTTTCAATTTGTTACCTGTAGGCAACGGTTCTGATAACAGGGCATCAAACTGTTCGAACTGATCGTGGTCCAGTTCGAACAGGCGCTGATCCAGAAGCACATTTTCGGCTTCTCTGCAGGCGGCTTCGATAATAAAGCTGGTGCGATCTTTCTTCGCAATCTGCGCGGCTTTGGTAAGCAGGGCTTGTTGAGAGGGTTCTACTCGCATATTGATGGGGGATGTCTTGGCCATGGATGATGCCTGTGTATATCAATTGAATATACAGAATTGTATATCCGTTGAATATACAGGGCAAGATGGTGCTTGGGCTACTTCTGGTGAGTTTGTCGGCCAGGTGCGTTGGTGGGAATGGGTGTTGGGTATGAATTGTGAAGCTTATGGGGGGATGAGAAGGGCAGGGATAGTCTTTGAGGCTGCAACGTTGTTTGCTCTGAAGGTAAGACCTACCATGTCATCCCGGCCTGCGCCAGAATGACATGGCTATTTATGAGCGGTTTGGTTTACCGAACCGCCAATCGCTCCATAAACGGATTTTCATCAAACGCTTTGCCAAAGGCTCTCAGTTTCAGCGGGTTACCTTCAAGCTCAATCAGGCCATCGGTAATCGCCGACAATGGCTCCAGTTCCTTTTTCACCAGTTGATTAAACGTAGCGCGGTTCATGCTCAGCGCTGCCTGGGGCTCGGGGTGTAACTCCGGCTTTACTATCAGTACCCCATTGCGCAATTCTGCACTGACCTGCTCGTTGGTATCGGTAATGTGGTAGTTAATCACCAGGTGCTCGCCACCGACTTCTTCGGCTTTCACTCGAAAGCGTAGACCGCCAATAATATCCACCGCCGGTTGGCGTTCCAGATTGGACAGCACGATTTCCTTCATGCTCGCAACTACCGCAGATGGAGATAGGGTGCCATCCAGCTCCAGTGCCGAGGTCAGGTACCAGGAGCGCCAGGTGGTGTTTAGCTCGGCGTAGCCCAGTTTGCGGAAGGCGGCGGCTTTGAGCTTGCGCGCTTCCATATCGTCGTGGTCTACACGAATCAAATAGGTCAGCAGCTCGGCGGCAAACTGTGGGTCGTCTTCGTTGTAGGCGTTGGCGGCGGTATTAAAAACGCGATCGCGGCCGCCCATGAGTTCGATATGGCGTCGGGCCAGTTCCACCGGTTCTGTGGGGCGGTATTCAATGGCGTCGCCGCTGAAGTAGCCCACCAGCCCGGTAAACATCTGCGGGGCAATATGGCGGAAGCTGCCGTACATTTCCGTGGAGAAGGCGCCGTTGTCCAGATACTCGGGCACGTCGGTAAATTGGGCTTTGAGTTCTTCAATGCCATAGCCCTTGTTGATATAGCGAATGGATTGGTCGTTGATCCACTGCACCAGATCGCGGAACTTGATCACCTGCTGGCGAATATTGTTTTTGCCTTCGATGGGCACCAGGTGCGTGCCCAACAGGTATTCCACGTCATAGTGCAGTACCGCATCCACGGCGCGCATATAGCCTTCGGGTTCGCGGAACTTGGCGCCGCGAATGGTGTAAATATTTGGTACCGAGTGGAACAGCTCGTCGGCTACCACGGCGGTTTTGTAGGCGGGCAGGTAGAGACCGAATTCGGACTTGGCCTCGCCACCGGTGTAGAAGATGTTCATCTCTACACCGTCGATGGTGATATGGGTGTCTTCAGAAAATGTGTCCGTCGGTGCAATATAGCCGGCGGTGCCGCCGTACTTTTCACCGCAACAGCCGTGGTAGTGGGCATCCTCTTCGGGCAGGGCGATACCGAGGTAGTAGGCCGAGCGAACCACCTGTGCGGGCGCCGTTGCGCCCCACTCGCTGTTCATTTCCTCAACGAAGTTGTCCCAGGCGTAGATTTTGACCTTGCCGGCGTTTACATCGTCCATTGAAACCAAACCGCTGGTGCCGTTGTAGTGATCCGGGTGGTGGTGGGAATAGAAAATATGAGTGATAGGCTTGTCAGAAAGCTTGCGGATCTCCGCCAGAATGGCCTGGCCGTGCTCGTGGCTTAAGCCGGTGTCGTAGACAATAAGGCCAGTGTCACCTTCAATCAGAATGCTGTTGGCCGCCCAATCGTCCGGGTTGTTGATGGACCACAGTTTGTGGCCGCCGATCTGATACACCTTGGGCTCAAAATGTTTGCGGTGCTCTTCAAAGTGCTCGGGCCAGCTGCGCTCAACGTGGTAGTCGATGGCCGCTGGTGCCTCCACAGAAGGAGTGTTGCTGGAATCGGAGTCTGTGCAGGCGATCAACCCCAGTGTCGATGCTCCTAGTACCGAAAGTCTCAGTACGCTGACGCTGAGCGCCTTTCTGATTGTTGCCATCTTTTTTCTCGCTTGCTTGTTATCAATTGTATTGTTTCTATCCTAGTTCAGCTTGTGCGATATAATTAGCCATATTTACGGCTAAAATATCCAATAATGACTGAAATTATGAGGTGGCTAAACGTTTGTGATGGCTGAATTAGTGAAAGGCGAGCACAGCGGTAACCCGATGGCAGGGCAGGTTTCTCCCCTGGGACATACCGATATCAATGAGCTGGTTGCGCTATTGGCGGCGCTCAGTGAGGCTACCGTGGTGGCACCCGCTAAAGCCGTGATTGATGGTGATCATGGCTCGGGCAGTTTGCAGGGCTGGGCGTTGGCGCAGGGCATTGAGCTGGTGCGCTGGGACAGCAACCTGAAACGGCCCTTCTCGATTCAACGCACCCCGGAGCTGGCTGCGCCGGTGTGGACCATCCTGCTCACTGACTCATCGCGGTTGATTGCCAATGAGGGAGAGACCAGTGCCACAAAAGGCAAACGCGCCGAAGGCATGGCCTACCTTTACAATCACCACTTGTCGATGAACCTGATGTTTGAGGACACTGGCCCGATTCGGATGCTGTTGATTCGCTTAAAGCCGGAGGCCTGGCGTTGGCTTGATCCGCGCCCGCAGATTGTCGATCAGTTTATCGAAGCGACGCAGCCGCGGTTTTACGGTTTCAAACTGCAAGATCAGCTTGCCAAACTTTTCTCACACCTGTTTCACGGCAGTGTTGAAGACAATAGCCCACCGTGGCACACACTGATCAAAACCCTGGAGGTTTGCAGCCATTTGTTTGCTAGCCTGCAACAGCGTCCACAAACCCGTTACAGCAAGCTGAATACCCGCGATGCCCATCGAATTCATCAGGCGCAACAATTGCTGGTCGCG
>JALUYN010000047.1 GCA_027012915.1 Cellvibrionaceae bacterium | reverse complement strand
TTCCATCCGTGACAGCAAACCCAGCAGGTACACGGTGCCATTCTCTGTGACAATCTTGATACGACCACTGTCGATATCTTCATTGCTCAGTAGCACGGTTTTGACCTTGGTGGTCAGCCAGGTGTCGTTGGCGCGGGAAAGTATGGAGGTGTTCCCGGAGATCAGGATCTCGTTAAACACTTGGCGTACGCCGTGTACATCGCGCGCTACGTTGCCGGCCTGGGTGCGCAGTTCGTTACGGTTAACCTGTCCGGTCAGCAGGACGATACCATTGAAGGATACGATATTGATGTGTGCGGCTTTCAGATCAGGGCTGTGCTTGCGCATATTAACGGCGATAACGGTTTCCAGCTTTTGGTCGTCGATGTACGAGCCAAAACTACGTTTTCCGGGATTCACCTGAATCGGTTCGCTGGTGGTGGCGTCGATAACGGTGGCACAGCCACTGGCCAGCAGGGCGCTCATAAACAGGGCAATCAAAGCAAAGGGTTTCATTATTCAGCGGCTCCAAACAATTGTTGGTCGATAAGATCGCACAGGCAGAAGATGCTCAGCAGGTGAATTTCATGGATGCGGGCGCGGGAGTGAATTGGCACGCAAATTTCGAGATCGTGGGCGTCGAGAATGGCACTGATATCACCACCGTCGCGGCCAGACAGGGCGATCACATTCATCTCGCGATCGTGTGCCGCGCCTATGGCCTGAATCAGGTTGCTGGGGTTGCCGCTGGTGGTGATGATCACTAACACGTCGCCGGGCTGTCCCAGAGCGCGAATCTGTGTGGCAAACACATCATTGAGACTGTAGTCGTTGGAAATTGCAGTCTGCAGGGCAAAGTCGACACTCAGGGTTATGGCGGGCAGGCTGGGGCGTTCGCGCTCAAAGCGATTGATCAGGTTGGTGGTGAGAATCTGGGCATTGGCTGAGGACGAACCATTACCGGCGATCAATAGCTTGCCGCCATTGAGCAGGCTATGCACCATCATCTCGCTGGCATCGGCCAGCAATGGCGCCAGGTATTCACCGGCCTGCATTTTGGCTTCGATGCTCTCGTGGAACAGGGTGATAACGCGTTGATCCATGTTTGTATTAGGGTCCAAAAGATAGATTCCAAAAAGTTACACGCCAAAGGCGTTTTCAATCCAGTCAATGTTTGGGCGATCCAAGTCGCCGCTGAGACTTACCACATCGAAGCGGCAGGCCTGCTGATCTGTCAGCTTGTGTTTTTGCAGATAGCTTCGTGCCGCGGTAATGACTTTCTGCTGCTTGCGATAATCAATGGTGTCACTGCCTGCGCCGAAGTCCACGCGCTTACGGTAGCGCACCTCAACAAAAACCAGGCAATCTCCGTGGCGCATAATAAGGTCCACTTCGCCGCCTTTACAGTGAAAGTTTTTGGTCACAGTCCTGAGACCCTTTTGGTGCAGATGAGTTTCAGCACGCTGCTCGGCGCGATCGCCAACTTGTTTGGTGGTCTGAGCGCGCCCGAACATCAACGACCCACAGATTGCGGCAGTTGGCGCGCCACGCCGCCGCTCATTTGCGCCCAAATCTGCTCGCGTTCGACACGACGCTGACTGTCCAGCGCCAGAGAGCCGGTGGCACCGTAGAGTCGAGCGCCCTGTATGGTTTCCAGCTGCGGTAGACGCGGATACAGGTGATAACTGTCGACGCCCAGGGCGTAGAGCCTCTGATAGGAGGGGGCGGTCTTGGTTTGTTGTTCGATCAGGGCTTTCTCCGGATGATTGCCAGCTTCGAAGAACCAGGGCAGCGTTGTAAAGCGGATACCATTGAGGTCGCGGTCACGCTTCTTATCGTTCTTGCCGGCATAGATATGACTGGAAGCGTAGACTGGCAAATCGCTGGCGTAGTGGAAATCCAGCGTTGGTTTGATTTGTCGGGCATCATCGTGACGGGATATCAGGAAAATCATATCCACGTCTTGGCGCCGGCGCGGTTCAAACTCCATATGCTGGTTGAGAATAGCGCGCAGCTGACGGTTGCGCTGCTCGCTCTGGGCTACGTTGAGGGCGTCTTTGATGACGTTGGAGTAGTCTTTCTGGCGCGAGTAAAACTGCTTGCTGGCAATACTGCCTCCCAGTGCCTGCCAGGCCTCTTCGAATGCGGCGGCACTGCGCTGTCCCCAGTTGGCGTCGGTGCTGAGGATCATGGCATTGCGATGTCCTTCCACCCAGGCGCGCTGCGCAATCTGGCGCGCTTCGTCCTCTGCGGACAGTCCAAACTGATACAGATTGGCGGGGCTTTCATTGCTCTCGCTTTCGCTGTAGTTGACCGCCAGGGTGGGAACCGGCAATTCCTCCATATTGTGCAGACGGGTTACCTGTTGCTTGCTCAACGGGCCAATCACCAGTTCGGCGCCGTTAATCGAGGCAACCTGCAATGTATCGAGTAAGTCGCCATTGGAGGTGTCGTAAAAGTCGATGTCGGGCACCTGATTGCCCTGGCTGACAGCCAGGAAGTGTGCAGCCATAAAACCATCGCGTATGGCGTTGGCGGCTCGGCTTAATGGGCCTTGCTGTGGCAAGAGCAGGGCAATGCGTCCGGGGCGTTCGGCAATCAGTTTCTGCAAGAACTGCAGGTCAGTCGGCAGGGATACGGATGCGGGGTGGCTGGCCCATTGAAGGCGCCACTCTTGAATACGACGTTGCTGCAGCTCCAGATTGGCCTGATTGTCTTTGCTGATGCTGGCCAGCTGGTACCAGCCTTTGAGTTCCAGATTAGCAGTGCTC
Source organism: Cellvibrionaceae bacterium (assembly GCA_027012915.1). The sequence continues at coordinate 1,672 of JALUYN010000047.1, read as the reverse complement.
TGCGCGCGCTTTTGCAGTTCGTCGTGGGGCATGCTCATCAGTGTGCGCCACAAAGCGTCCTGATTGCTGGTATCTAACAGTGGCGCCTCGCCGTGCTGGCTCAGACCGGGTTGCAGCAGGGGGTGGAGTGCCATTCGTTCTCGCACGCTGGCGTCGGGTTCGCCGAGAATCAGAAACACATTAGCGCGTTGTTTGCGCAGGCTGATTTGCTGTTCGCGGGGAATACTCCCCCAGAGTTGATCCAGACGTGGTTCGGTCAATATTCGCTGAGCCAGAAAATAGGCATCGTCGGCAAAGGCAATATCACTGAATAACAGAGTGTAGCGGATAAAGTCGCCATCATTGAGTGTTGCCGGAGGCACCGATTGCAGCAGATTGCGCGCCCAATGCAGTTCCCGTTGCTGATACAATAGCTCCGCCGCTTCCAGCAGCAGCTGCTCTTTGCGCGGGGAGACACTTTGTTGCGCCTCATTTAGTAAAGCATTGATATCCACCTGGGGCTGCTGTGCGACAGCATCCGTGGCGCTGTGTATATCCACCGGGGGCATAGGCTGGCTCTGACAACCCAAAAGGGCCAACAGGGTCAGTGTTGGAAGTGAAAGACGACGTAACGCGGTCTTGGCTGGCATAGCGTAAACCTGAGTATAAACCTGATAGAAATAGAGAGATTGGCGTATGACGGAAGCGGTGCTCTACGTCGTGGCGACCCCTATTGGCAATTTGGCCGATATGGTACCGCGAGCGGTAGAAGTTCTACAAACGGTTGATTGGATTGCGGCCGAAGACACGCGTCACAGCAGTCGTTTGCTGGCCCATTTTGATATTTCCACCCCGGCTATCGCCTACCACGATCACTCCGATGAACGTCAGACCCGCCAATTACTGGAAAAGTTGCAGTCCGGTCAGAGTATCGCGTTGATTTCAGACGCCGGTACACCGCTGATCTCCGACCCCGGGTACCGCTTGGTGAGAGTAGTGCGCGAGGCGGGCATCCGTGTGGTACCAATTCCCGGCGCCTGCGCCCTGATTGCCGCACTCAGTGTTTCCGGCCTGCCCTCTGATCGTTTTGCCTTTGAAGGCTTTCTGCCTGCCAAGTCAGGGCAGCGACTCAATCGCCTGCAACCACTGCAAAACGAAGAGCGCACCCTGATTTTTTATGAGGCGCCTCATCGCATCGCCGAGAGTTTGTCCGATATGGCCACGGTGTTCGGTGGAGCAAGACCGGCGGTACTCGCGCGTGAAATCACCAAGACTTTTGAGACCATCGAAAATGGTTCCTTGGATGAGCTGGTGGCTTTTGTAAACGCCGACAGCAATCAACGTCGTGGTGAAATGGTCATCGTAGTGGAAGGTGCGCGGCTGGATCCCCAGGATCTGGATCCCGAGTCCCAGAGAATTATGGGTATTTTGTTGCAAGATTTATCCGTGAAACAGGCCAGTGCGCTGGGCGCCGAGATTACTGGGGTAAAGAAAAAGGTACTGTATCAGTGGGCGTTGGATAACAATTGATTCGCAAGTCTTGAAATCGGAGTAGTCAAAGAAATAAGGGTATCCGGAATTTCTGGTTGATAAAATGCCAAAGATGTAAAGAAGAAAATCTTTCTCAGCGGATTATCTGATTGATCCTCTTCAGCCTACTCTACTGCCAATTTTCTGTTTCCACCTTCGCCTG
>JALUYN010000046.1 GCA_027012915.1 Cellvibrionaceae bacterium | reverse complement strand
TACTACACATACTAAGTACGGGCGTCTGCTGCCCGTCGCTATTCTGGTGCTGGTTGTCGGTACGCTGTTGTTGCGACAACTGCCGGCTTGGCGAGTGGACTTAACCGAAGAATCTCTGTTCAGTTTGAGTGATGGCACCGTCAATATTGTTTCATCTTTGGAGCAGCCGTTGACTCTTCAATTGTATTTTTCCGAGTCGGTGGCAAACGATTTTCCACAGTTGATGGACTACGGGCAGCGGGTCAGCGATCTACTGGCAGAATATGTGGCCCTGAACCCGGATCGTCTGAAGCTGGAAATTATTGATCCAGAGCCGTTCAGTGAGGCCGAAGACAGTGCCTCCGCAGCAGGTATTGCCGGTGCGCCAGTATCGCTGGGCGGTGATTCCTTCTATCTTGGCCTCGCTGTGTCTCGCGACGATGGTGCTCAGGAAGTAATCGGCTTTTTCAGTCCTGAGCGCGAAGCCTTTCTGGAATACGACATCAGTCAGTTGATCTACCGGGTAGGACAACCCTCCAAACCCGTGGTTGGTGTATTGAGCCAGCTGCAGGTGCTGGGTGGTTTTGACTTTCGCACCGGAGGAATGACTCCTGCATGGATGGCTTTGGAGCAGTTGAAAGGTTTCGCAGATGTGAAATCCATAGCCGCTGACAAAGGCGCGATTGAAGATGAACTTGACGTGCTACTGGTGGTGCATCCTCAGGGGCTGAGTGATCTGGAACTTTACGCCATAGATCAATACGCCCTCAAAGGCGGCAAGGTATTGGCTTTCGTCGACCCTCATGCGGAAGTTGCAGTGCAGCAACCCGGAATGCCTAGTCCTTCAGAATTTGATCGCCTGCTCGAAAGCTGGGGCGTGTCGTTCGAATCCGGAAAAATCTTGGGCGATCGGCAGTGGGCACTGCGCATTCCTACCGCTACCAGCCAGATTCCCATGCCTCACGTGGGCATAGTGGGTCTGCAAGGTGACAGTCTCAATGCCGATTCTTTGGTGACGGCGGAGCTTGAGGTAATCAATGTCTCCAGTGCTGGCGCTCTGTCGCCGAAGGCAGAGGCGTTGACAGAGTTTGTTCCCTTGTTGCAGTCCTCGGCCAGTTCAAAGCAGTTCGATACCGTGAAGTACATCAGCGCTCGCGATCACAGCGCTCTGCTGAATGACTTCGTAGATGGCGGTAAACCATTGACTGTGGCTGCCATCGTTCGTGGAGAGGCAAAATCCGCATTTGACGAACGCCCGGAAGCGCAGAAGTCTGAAGAGGGTGATGCTGAGTCAGCAGACACAGTTGTCGTTGAGCATGTGAGTCAGTCTGAAAATGGCATCAACGTACTGTTGGTGGCTGATGTGGATATGATCAGTGATCGTCTCTGGGTACAGGTTTCGAACTTCATGGGGCAGCGTATGGCCATGCCCTGGGCCAGCAATGGTGACTTTGTGGCGAATGCCGTGGAGCTGTTAGCGGGTAGTGATGATCTGATTGGTCTGCGTTCGCGAGGCCAGTACTCCCGCAGTTTTACCGTGGTTAACGAGTTGCGGGTGCAGGCTGCGGAGCAGTTCAAGCAGCAAGAGCAGAACCTCCAGCAGCAGTTGGCAGATCTGGAGGCAAAGATCTCCAGTATGTCACCCGATACCAATGCCGATAACGAACCCGTGTTAAGTGCTGAGCAGGAGCAAGCGATCAAGGAGTTTGAAGCTCAGCGATTTCAAGTGCGCAAGCAGTTGCGCCAGGTTCAGCACCAGCTGAACAGTTCCATTGAGGCGCTGGAAACTCGCTTGAAGGTGATCAACATCTTTTTGGTACCCGCTTTGCTCATCGTGCTGTTGTTGGTGCTACGTTTGAGACGCGCTCGCTCGTGAGTGATGAGCTGCTGCTGGTTTGTGAAGATCCCGAGTCGCAGCAGGCCGGCGAAATTGCCGGCCGACTTCAGGCGCGCTTGTTGAATGAAATAGACTGGCGGCAAAAGGAACTACCCAAGTTTGTGCTGATTCTTGATGATCGTGGATTGGCTTTACAGCAGACGGGGAAAAAGGCTCCCGGACCGATTCGAGCGGAATTTGTTTCCGGTGCGGTGGCTCATCGGCGCAAGTTTGGCGGCGGCAAGGGCCAGATGATCGCCAAGGCCGTGGGGGTCAAATCCGGGGTGGTTTTGTCGGTGTTTGACGCCACCGCGGGACTTGGGCGCGACAGCTTTGTGTTGGCAACGCTCGGCTGTCAGGTGTCCATGATGGAGCGCTCCAGCGTGGTGGCGGAGTTGCTTAGCGATGGCCTTGCGCGCGCGGCACAGTCGCTGGATCCCGAGTTGTTGTCCATCGTCTCACGCATGCATCTAATGCGAGGACAGAGTGCAAATTACCTGTCCACGGTTGCTGAGCCAGATTCTGTGGATGTGGTCTATCTCGATCCAATGTTTCCAGAGCGCAGCAAATCTGCCAGCGTAAAAAAAGAAATGGCGGCCTTTCACTTGTTGGTGGGTAAAGACCCGGACGCCGATGAATTACTGTCTGCAGCGCTCTCTGTCGCGCGCTATCGGGTTGCCGTTAAGCGCCCCGCTAAAGCTCCCTTCCTTGCAGATACCAAGCCCACATATCAGTTAGAGGGCAAAACCAGTCGTTACGATATCTACGTTAATCAGAAGATTCCCTGATCCTGCCTCCGCAAATGTTGCCTTTAGACAACTGCGATGGTTTTCCGCGCCATTGTTCGTCTCTGTGCCCTTGTTCAGAATAAGCCTTTAGCCATTCACCAGAGGAGAAGCAGCATGGCAAATGGACCCTTGGCGGGAATAAAAGTCATTGAGATGGAGGGCATTGGCCCTGGCCCTTGTGCGGGCATGATGCTGGCCGATATGGGTGCTGAGGTCATCGTTGTGGGTCGCAAGGTGGCAAACGCCAACGCTGCGGGCATTAACCCTGAAGACGATGGCACCAAACACATGTTCTTCAACCGTGGCAAAAAATCCATCGCTGTCGATCTTAAGAATCCCGACAGCGTGGAATTGGTGCTGAAGCTGGTAGAAGGCGCTGATGTTCTTATTGAAGGTTTTCGTCCCGGCGTGATGGAGCGCTTGGGACTGGGGCCCGAGGTGTGCGCCGAGCGCAACCCCAAGCTGGTGTACGGACGTATGACCGGCTGGGGACAAACCGGGCCCTTGTCCCACGCGGCCGGGCACGATCCCAACTACATTGGCGTCTCTGGCGCCATGTGGTACGGCGGTTCAGCAGACCGTAAACCCACTGCCCCACTGACTTTGGTTGGCGATGTGGGTGGTGGCACCATGATCCTGGCTTGGGGCGTTCTGTGTGGTGTGATCGAAGCACAGCGCTCCGGCAAGGGACAGGTGGTGGATGCCGCCATCACCGATGGCTCTGCCTATATTTCCAGTCTGTTGTGGATGATGAAGAATACTGGACAGGTTCAGGATCAGCTGGGCACCGGATGGGCCGATGGTGGAGCTCCCTGGAGCGATACCTACGAGTGTGCCGATGGCAAGTTTGTGAATATCTGTTCACTGGAACCGAAGTTCTATCAGGAGCTGGTCGAGCGACTGGGGCTCATAGATAACCCATTGTTTGCCAATCAGTGGGATGCGTCCAAGTGGCCAGAAGCCAAGTTGGCAATGGCTGAGGTGTTCAAACAGAAAGCCCGAGACCAGTGGTGTGAAGAGCTTGAAGGAACCGATGTGTGTTTTGGGCCGGTGTTGAATTTCACCGAGGCTGCCGAGCATCCGCACAACGTGGCGCGCGGTGTGTTTCAGAATCACAACGGTGTACTACAACCCTCACCTGCGCCCAAAATGAGCGGCTACACCCCGGAGATTTCCGCACCGCCGCGAAACGGCGAGCACGGTGATGAAATTTTGCAGCAGGCCGGTTTTAGTGCCGACGAAATAGCCGCCCTGAAAGATAAGGGTGCTGTGTAACAACTGTAGCCGGAAAGACCGCAGTGGAAGGGAGCCAGGTGGCTCCCTTTTTTGTTAGCGGCTATAGTGGTGGTCAAAACAAGGAGCTGGATATCTTATGGATCTGGGTATTAAAGGAAAAACCGCTCTGGTCACCGGGGCCGAGCGGGGAACGGGAGCGATAATCGCTCAGGCGCTGACCAATGAGGGTGTTGCTGTCATCACGCAATCCAACGATGCCTCGAGTGCAGACATTGTCGGTGATATCACCACGGAGCAGGGCAGTGAAATTGTATTGCAACAACTTCAGAATCAGACGATCGACATATTGGTCAACAATTACGGTACGACCAGTCGCCACAAGTGGCGTGATACCGACACTGAAAAATGGCTGGCGATGTATCAGGCCAATGTGCTCTCCGCTGCGCGAATGGCCCAGGGATTAATGGCCGGCATGGCCGAGCGTGGTTGGGGGCGTATCGTCAATCTTGGGACAATAGGTTCCCATCAGCCCAACAATATTAT
>JALUYN010000045.1 GCA_027012915.1 Cellvibrionaceae bacterium | reverse complement strand
CGGTGCGTTACATAGAGTTATTCGAAATAGGGGAGCTGCTGGTGCTTGAAATTCGTGCCAATGCCTTTCTGCATCATATGGTGCGCAATATAACCGGTGTTCTGCTGGCAATTGGCGCAGGTGAAAAGCCTGTGAATTGGTGCCGCGATGTGCTGAATGCCAAAGATCGTCGCAAAGGCGGGGTCACGGCAAAACCCGATGGCTTGTATCTGGTGGACGTGGGATATCCTGAGCATTTTTGTCTGCCGTCGAGCGCTGCAGGTCCGAGATTTGTGCCGTTGCCTTTGAAATGTTGAAAATGGCCGAAAAACAGGCCAAACGAGCCATTTCATGTGAACCCGCTCCGTGTATCTGATAAGCTTGCGGACCTCCTTCTGGACTGCCCATTGACCCCGACTACGAAAGGATGACTAATAAGTCATTGAATGAGAGAATGACCCGCCAAGTTCGCGTAAAAGTCTGTGGAATTACCCGAGTCGAAGATGCTCTGAGCGCTGTGGAAGCCGGTGCTGACGCTATTGGTCTGGTTTTCTATGCGCCGAGTCCTCGCTACGTCGAACTGCCGCAGGCAGCGGAAATAGCTCGTGCGGTAGGTCCGTTTGTCACTGTGGTAGGACTGTTTGTCAATGCCTCTGGCGAAGAGGTGACACAGGTGCTGGAGCAGGTGGATTTACACGTGCTGCAATTTCACGGTGACGAAGACGAAGGCTTTTGTCAGCAGTTTCAAAGACCTTATATGAAGGCGCTGAGAATGAAACCAGGGCTGGATGTCGAGCAATCGATTCAATCCTATCCTTCAGCCAGCGGTATTCTGCTCGACGCCTATCGCAAAGGCGTGCCGGGCGGCACCGGCGAAAGCTTTGATTGGGATCGTGTTCCTGTGCAATCGGAAAAGCCGATAATCCTGGCCGGCGGACTCAATCCGGAGAATATCGGAGACGCGGTCTCCAGTATTTCCAACCTCTATGGTGTTGATGTCAGCGGTGGTGTCGAATCAACTCCAGGTGAGAAAAACAAGGCACTGGTAAAATCCTTTATCAGCAACGCCAGGTCGTAAAATTCAACGAACAATAGAGACACACCTGCCTTGCAGGTAACCAGAGATGTGAAGATGAAAGACAGTCAGTCAGAATTGATAGACTTTTCCCAGTACCCAGACAGCAAAGGGCATTTTGGTCCCTATGGTGGTCGCTTTGTGTCAGAAACTTTGATGCATGCCCTGGATGAACTGGAAGCGATGTACAGCCGTTTGAAAGACGACCCCGATTTTCAAGCGGAATTTGATAAAGACATGGCTCATTACGTCGGGCGTCCCTCGCCGTTGTATCACGCTGAGCGTTGGAGCAAACAGTTGGGTGGTGCGCAAATCTATCTTAAGCGCGAAGACCTGAACCACACCGGCGCTCACAAGGTGAATAACACCATCGGTCAGGCGTTGTTGGCGAAATACAGTGGCAAGAGCCGCATTATTGCCGAAACCGGAGCAGGGCAACACGGTGTTGCATCGGCTACTGTAGCCGCACGTTTGGGGCTTAAGTGCCAGGTATTTATGGGCGCAGAAGATGTTAAACGTCAGGCTTTGAATGTTTATCGCATGAAGTTGCTGGGCGCTGAGGTTATTCCTGTAACGTCGGGTTCTCAAACCCTGAAAGATGCTATGAATGAGGCAATGCGCGATTGGGTCACCAATGTCGACGATACATTCTATATTATTGGCACAGTGGCGGGTCCGCACCCGTACCCAAAATTAGTGCGCGATTTTCAGTGCATTATCGGCCGCGAAGCCCGTGAACAATCACTGAAGCAAACGGGTAAACTGCCGGATGCGCTGGTCGCCTGCGTAGGCGGTGGTTCCAACGCCATAGGCCTGTTCCACCCGTTCCTGGAAGACGAATCTGTGAAAATGTACGGTGTTGAAGCTGGCGGTCATGGCGTCGAAACTGGCGAGCATGCCGCGCCTCTGAATGATGGTATTCCCGGTGTTCTGCATGGTAACCGAACTTATCTGATGGAAGATGAGAACGGGCAGATTATTGAAACCCACTCCGTATCTGCTGGCTTGGATTACCCAGGCGTGGGTCCGGAGCATGCCTGGCTAAAAGATATTGGCCGTGTGAACTACGTTGCCATTAACGACGACGAAGCCATGGACGCCTTCCGCACTTTGACTCAGGTAGAAGGTATTATGCCTGCGTTGGAATCCAGTCATGCGCTGGCCTATGGCGCCAAACTGGCGCAACAGATGTCACCGGAGCAAACCATTGTGGTGAACCTCTCAGGGCGTGGCGATAAAGATATTTTGACAGTGGCGTCAATTGACGGGATTGAGGTTTAAACGCAGATGACACGAATTGCACCCTGTTTGGAAAAAACTCGCGCCGAAGGCCGTAAAGCGCTTATCGCCTACGTGGTAAACGGCGATCCCTATCCCGAGGCCACTTTACCCACCATGCATGCATTGGTTGATGCCGGTGTTGATATTATTGAGCTCGGCGTGCCTTTTTCCGACCCTATGGCGGAAGGCCCCACTATTCAATTGGCGCACGAGCGCTCACTGGTTCACAAGACTTCGCTGCGTTCGACCATTGAGTTGGTCGCAGAGTTTCGCAAGACCAATACCGAAACACCGGTGCTATTGATGGGCTACGCGAATCCGGTAGAGCGCATGGGGTATGAGGCGTTTGCCGTTGCTGCCGAGCAGGCCGGCGTCGACGGTCTGCTGACTGTGGATTTGCCGCCGGAAGAAGCGGGCGAACTGGATGAGGAACTTAAATCTCGAGGTCTGTCCAATATCTTTCTGATTGCGCCAACAACCACTGATGAGCGTGCAGCAGAGGTGGTGAAGTTGGGCAGCGGCTTTATTTACTATGTGTCGCTAAAAGGCGTTACAGGTTCAGGCAATCTGGATGTGGATGCCGTGGCTGAAAAATTGACGAAGTTGCGTCAGATGACGGATTTGCCTCTCTGCGTGGGATTTGGCATTAAGGACGCTGAGTCGGCCAAAGCCGTTGCCGCCAATGGCGATGGCGCCATTGTGGGTAGTCTGCTAGTGAACAAAATGGGCCAGATGGCCGACGCCAAGGCGGAAGAGATTGCTGCGGCAGTTGCAGAATTAATCACTCCAATTCGCATTGGGTTGGATGAGCTTTAAGGTTTTCAAGTGAATCTGAACATCGCGTTCGGAAAACTGTGGAGTCAGGAATATGAGCTGGTTAGATAAAATTGTACCCAAGGTGGTGCGTTCAGAGCGTAAGGAACCGGGCAGCAGCAAAGTCCCGGAAGGGCTTTGGAAGAAATGTGTAAAGTGCAGCGCGGTATTGTATCGTCCTGAGCTTGAACGCAACCTCGACGTTTGTCCCAAATGTGATCACCACATGCGTATAGGTGCTCGCAAGCGTTTGGATATCTTTCTCGATAAAGACAATCGCCAGGAGCTCGCCACAGAGGTGGAGCCGGTAGATCGTTTGAAGTTCAAGGACATGAAGAAGTATAAAGACCGTCTCGCAGCAGCTCAAAAAAGCACCGGCGAGAAAGATGCTTTGATTGCAATGAAGGGCGAGTTAAGCGGTCAGCCTATTGTGGCCGTTGCGTTTGAATTCGCTTTCCATGGCGGTTCCATGGGCTATGCCGTGGGCGAGAAGTTTACTCGCGCGGCTCAAGTGGCTCTGGAAGAGAACATTCCTTTGGTGTGTTTTTCAGCTACCGGTGGTGCGCGTATGCAGGAGGCGCTGATTTCACTGATGCAGATGGCCAAGACCAGTGCGGTTATTGAACGTTTGAAGCAGCAGGGTACGCCCTACATTTCAGTAATGACCGATCCTGTGTACGGTGGTGTTTCCGCAAGTCTGGCGCTGTTGGGCGACATTAATGCTGCGGAACCAGGCGCTCGTGCGGGCTTTGCTGGCCCCAACATTATTGAACAGACTATTCGCCAGAAGTTGCCCGCTGGTTTCCAGCGCAGTGAGTTTCTGTTGGATCACGGCGCCATTGATATGATTATTTCTCGTCACGAAATGCGCAATCGCATTGGCAGTTTGCTGGCGAAGTTCACCGAGCAGCCAGCGGCTTAACGTATAATACTGATTTGCGTGAAGCAATTTTTTTAAAAGCCTCCATTGGAGGCTTTTTGTATTTCTAAATCGGCAATAATTGGAAACCTTCTATGAGATTTGACAACCTTTCAGGTTGGCTGGCCTGGCAAGAAAGTTTGCACGGCCAGGAAATCGATATGGGTTTAACCCGTATTCGTCAGGTCGCCGAGCGCATGAATTTGCTGTCTCCAGCGGGGCAGGTGGTGACGGTAGCCGGTACCAATGGTAAAGGTTCCTGTGTGGCTACTCTGGAGGCCCTGTGTATCGCCGATGGCAAAAGCGTAGGCGCGTTTACCTCGCCCCACCTGTTTCATTACAACGAGCGTATTCG
>JALUYN010000044.1 GCA_027012915.1 Cellvibrionaceae bacterium | reverse complement strand
GTTGTTGCTCGTCGCTCGTTTAGAACCACTAAACTCGCTTCTCGCGCCTAGATTGGCGCGATTTGAGACGCAACAGAAGCATCAGAATTAGTGTTAACAGGCCCTAGCGATTACTTTTTCTTGATTGGTGCCGGGGCAAAACCATCGCCCCATTTGTTGGCCGTCTCTGGCTTTGAGGGTTGGCGTCGCTTGCCTTTGTTTTTCTGATCTCTTAGACGCTGTTTCGGTTTGGCGGTCTTGGCATTAGCCTTCGTCTTAGCAGATACCGCAGATTTCTTGGCGGTCTTTTTCTTGGCGGGTTTCTTTTTCGCAGGCTTTTTGAACTTGGATTCGAGACCAGGCAGTGAGCGCAATTCGAATTGGCAGTCCACCTGTTTTTCGATGAGCGTCAGCAGGTTCCATTCGTTGGGCGCGATCAATGCGATGGACTTTCCTGTTTCACCAGAACGCCCGGTACGCCCGGAGCGATGGATGTAGTCTTCTGCGCTGCGCGCCAATTCAAAATGTATCACCAGATCGACGCCTTTGACGTCCAGCCCTCGAGCGGCGACATCGGTGGCTACCAATAGATCGACGCGACCCTGGCGCAAGCGATTCATCTCGTCATAGCGCGCGTCCTGCTCCATATCGCCGTGCAGCACTCCAACCTTAAAATCCAGATACTTCAGCCAACCGGCCAACTTGCTGGTCTGTGCCTTGGTGTTGGTGAAAATCAGGGCCTTGCTGTAGTCCTCTGTGCCCAGCAATTTTTGGAGCTGGAGGCGCTTGAACTTTTCATCGTCCGACAGAATCTTCTGTTGCTGTACATTGTCATTGAGTTGACGAGGCTTGGCCAGTGCCACGGTTTCCGGCTCGCGCAGAAGATCGGTAATTACATGGGCGGCTTTGCGTTCGTTCAGGGTGGCTGAAAACAGCAGGGTCTGACGTTCTGGATTACAGTGTTTGGCGATGGCTTCTACATCTTCGGCAAAGCCCATATCCAGCATGCGATCGGCCTCATCGAGCACCAGTACTTCCAGATCCGAAAAATCCGGGGAACCCCGCTCGATATGCTCTTTAATCCGACCGGGAGTACCGATAATGATCTCCGGGTTCTTTCTGAATACCGAGCGCTGGTATTTGAACTCAGCGCCACCGGTAATGGCGGCCACCTGCAGTCGGGTGAAGGCGATGAGGTTTTTACAATGCTTTAAGATCTGTTGTGCCAGCTCACGTGTCGGAGACAGCACCAGCAATCGTGTGCCGGAGTTTGGAGCGTCCTGTCGCAGCATCTTTTCAATGGCCGGAATTAGAAACGCCGCGGTTTTACCGCTGCCGGTTTCCGCGCTGACCATCAAATCTTTGCCCGCCAGGGCGGTTTCGAGAGTTGCCTGCTGCACCTCGGTAGGGGTGCTAAAGCCTTGCTGATGGAGTGCTTTTGTCAGGCGCTCATTGAGCTGAAACTGGTCGAAGGAAGCAGTGGTCACGTCTGGTATCTCAAATAGTGAACGGCGGTGCCGCAAAGGGAGCCGATTCTATCACAAATGCTTGGTTGATAGTGTTGGAGCCGCTAGAATGCTGGGCGTTTTGGTTATAGCTGATGTTAATGGAGCCCCAATGAACCCGAATATTGTCGACGTTACCATGGAGAATGCCCAGCAAGTGCTGGTGGAAGAGTCAAAGCAACGCCCCGTGGTGATCGACTTTTGGGCGGATTGGTGTGAACCCTGCAAAACCCTGATGCCATTGCTTGAGTCACTGGCGGCTGAGTACGACGGTCAGTTTCTATTGGCGAAGGTCAATGCCGATGAACTTCAGGGATTGGCTGGACAGTTTGGTGTGCGCAGTTTGCCCACCGTAATGATTATGAAAGATGGTCAGCCGGTTGATGGTTTCAGTGGTGCCCAGTCCGAAACGGCGATTCGTGAGTTGCTGCAAAAGCACTTGCCCGCGCCCTGGCAAGGTCTGATTGATCAGGCTAATCAACTGATGCAGGAGAATAACTTCAAAGATGCGTTACCGTTGTTGCGTCAGGCCTACGCCGATTCTGGCCAACAGCCGGCGATTGGCATTGGATTGGCTCAGGTGTTTTTGCACCTGAATCGTTGCGATGAGGCCGAGGCGATTCTGCAAGTCATTCCCATGGTAGATCAGAATGCGGATTACGAGCAGGCTATGGCGACCTTGAGTCTCAAACGCGAGGCTTCGGAGTCTCCCGAGCTAAAAGCTCTTGAGGCCAAGCACCAGGAAGATCCTGACAATTTGGAGTTGGCACACCAGTTGGCGATTCAGTACAGCCAGAATGACAAGATGGAAGAAGCACTGGAGCTATTGATGTCAGTCTTGCGCAAGGACATCAACTTTGACGATGGTGCTGCCAAAACCACCTTTACGGAGATTCTGGCGACTCTTGGTAAGAGTGATCCATTGGCGATTCGCTTTCAGCGCAAACTGTTTACTTTGCTGTATTGAACCACTCGTTGTGATATTTATGGAGCCGCAAGAGCGGTCTGCTTCGGTTCCATTAGCTCTTGTCTTCACCAGTTCCTACTTTTCAACAAACGCTCTCTCAATCACATAGTGTCCCTTGTTGCCGTGGCGGGATTCGCTAAAGCCCTGCTGTTCCAGAATGGCGCAGGTATCTTTTAGCATTCCAGGGCTGCCACAGATCATAAAGCGATCGGTTTCGGGGTTCATAAACGGTAGGCCAATATCGCGAAACAGTCGGCCCGATGCCATTAAATCCGTCAGTCGTCCCTGATTCTCATAGCTTTCACGGGTTACCGTGGGGTAGTAGATCAGCTTGTCCCGTACCTGCTCTCCAAAGAACTCGTTCTTGGGAAGCTCAGTGAGAATTTCATGCTGGTATGCCAGCTCGGACACGGTGCGCACGCCGTGGGTGAGTATTACTTTGTCGTAGCGTTCATAAATTTCCGGATCTTTGATAATACTCATAAAGGGCGCCAGTCCGGTTCCGGTGCTGATCAAGTAGAGATTCTTGCCCTCCAGCAGATGGTCTGCGACCAGGGTGCCGGTAGGTTTGGTACTCAGCAGGATCGGGTCGCCTACCTGAATATTTTGCAGGCGAGACGTGAGTGGACCGTCGGGTACTTTGATACTGAAAAACTCAAGTTCTTCGTCGTAGTTGGCGCTGGCGATGCTGTAGGCGCGCATCAGAGGCTTGCCTTCTACTTCCAGACCCATCATCACAAAGTGACCGTTCTCGAAACGCAGAGACTGCGAGCGGCTGGTTTTAAAGCTGAACAGGGATTCGTTCCAGTGGTGAACATGGGTGACGGTTTCGGTGATGACCTGTGCCATGGGTTTTGCCTCGTGTATGTAACTTATGGACAGTTTAGGGGTGAGGCTTTATATTGGTAAAACAACTTAATTAAATTATATTGATCGGAAAATCGGATAATGCGTTATTCCCTGCGTCAACTGGAGGTATTCCTAGCTGCGGCTCATTTTGAAAATATCACTCGTGCCGCAGATAGTCTGGCTATGTCGCAGTCGGCGGCCAGCAGCTCGCTGCGCGACTTGGAGCAACAGTTTGATATCCAGCTGTTTGACCGGGTGGGTAAACGGTTGCAGCTCAATGAGCTTGGGCGTTCACTCAGACCGAGGGCAGAGGCGTTGTTGGCTCAGGCTCGAGAATTTGAAAAGGATTTAAACCAGCGCAATGAGCTGGGGCACCTCAATATTGGTGCGACTCTGACCATCGGCAATTATCTGGCTGTAGAGATGATGGCGCGCTACATGGAAAACCACCCTGGTAGTGAAGTGCAGCTCAAGGTGGCGAATACTTCGGAAGTGGCGCGGATGGTTGAAAACTATGAACTGGACGTTGGGCTGATTGAAGGTGAATTGCAGCACCCGGACCTGGAGGTGATCCCCTGGCGCGAAGATGATCTGGTTATCTTCTGTGCTCCTGATCATCCATGGGCAGGGCTTGGTGAGCTCACTGATGTCGAGCTAAAGCAGGCGGATTGGGTCGTCCGGGAGTCGGGTTCAGGAACGCGTCAGGCGTTTGATCGCGCTATGCACGGCTTGATAGGGGACCTCAATCTAAAACACGAATTGCAGCACACCGAGGCGATCAAGCGAGCAGTTGAAGCGAAAATGGGAATTGGTTGTCTGTCGGATATTACTTTGCGGGATGCTTTTAAACGTGGCAGTTTGGTGCCTCTCGCGGCGCCACAGCGCGACTGGCATCGCCGTTTCTACATTATTTTGCACAAGCAAAAATACCGCAGTGCCGGGGTCGAGAGTTGGTTGTCGTTGTGTCGTTCTTATCAGTTACGGTGATCTGACGGTCTTGCCGCCAGTGTCGCCAATACGAGTGATCTAAATCAAGCCCTCAGTGGGAGTAATCGGCTACCTTATAAGCATCAAAACAAATGCTCAAAAGGAGGTAGTGAATGACCGAGGAAACCAAGACCCAGGTAGCAGAGGC
>JALUYN010000043.1 GCA_027012915.1 Cellvibrionaceae bacterium | reverse complement strand
GAATTCGCTTATTTAGAACAACTAAATGGCGCTCATACCGCCTGACTGGGAGCGAAAATAGTCTCCAGCAGAAGTATCAGAATTAGTGTTAACAGGCCCTAGTGAATCTGATGTGGCTGCAAATCCACATCCGTTAAACGCTGCCCCAACATGACCAACTGTCCCTGATAACGACGCTCACCGGTCGCCGTAAATTCAAATTCGTAATGACGACGTATTCCCCAATTGCCGCGCTTATCGCGCCCGAGCCCCATACCACGCAGGCTGATGGTCTCATCGAGCAACTGCACGTCCCGGTGCTCGCAGTACTGTTGGGCGAGAGCCAGAGCGCGGTCTCTAAAACCGGCATTCTGCCAAACCACAATACCAATCAACACCAAAACAAACGCGACCATTAATTCATAGAGAGTCATAGATAAATCTTAAAAATCCTGTTTTTCCACCTAAACCAAGCATCTGGCAGTTGCTTTCCCCAATCAAGGAGAATCATACTAACGCTCCTTAGAAAAAGAATAAAAACAACAGCCCGAAATTAACGGGTGATTTAGCAACAACGACAAAAGGAAAATTCATGAGCGATATTCTGTCCCAAGTTCCACAACTGACCATGGGCTACGCAGCGCAACCCTACGACAATATTGTTACCGGAGGGCAGCCAACACCGGCAGATATGACTCTGCTTAAAGCGGCAGGAATCGACAATATCATCAACATGAGAATGCCCGGTGAGCAGAGTGAATTCAACGATGCCCAGGCAGCTCAATCTGCCGGTTTGAACTATATCGCCATGCCTATCGCCGGCGAACCCGCCATCAGTCTCGATGCCGCCCAGGAACTGGATGCCGTACTCGCAGAGTTGCAAGGCAATACCCTGGTGCATTGTGCCACCAGTAATCGCGTCGGAGCCCTGTTCGCCATTCGCGCCGCTATTATCCAGGGAAAATCCATGGACGACGCAATCGCCGAGGGGCAAGCCGCGGGCCTGAGCGGCCTCCTTGGCAAGACCGTCAGCGTTATTGAAGCTCACAAATAGCGGCTTCGACATAAAGGTTTCACGCATAAAGGTTTCAATATAGAGGCCAGATCATAGAGGCAAGGCTCCTCTTAGCATTTGTTAATGAAGCGCTCCGCAGAGCTGGGCATCATATGTCCATCTTTGACAGGAGCGACACATGAACGACACCGTATACAGCCTGATCGAGCGCAGCGCTGAACAACATCCCAATCAAACAGCCATTACCTATATCACCCAGCTGAGCCCAGAGATTAAGGATCTCAACCACAGTTACACCGAGTTGCTGGCCAATATCAATCGCACCGCACGCCTGCTTCGTGAAGCGATGGACGATCATCGCGGCGTCGTATCTTTCCTGTTACCCAGCACCCCGGAAACCCAATTCATTCTCTGGGCTGCCGAAACAGTGGGTATCGCCAACCCCATCAACCCGTTGCTCAATGAAGACGCGCTGCGCAGCCTGCTGCAGAAAGCCGAAACCGAAGTCATCTTCGCGCTAGGCCCTAACCCCGTTAGCGACATCTGGGAAAAAGTACAAGCCATTGCGCCGGACTTGCCGAAGCTGAAAAAGATCTACAGCGTAGGTTTTGCAGCCGGCGACGATGTTCCGCACTATGAGACTGAACTGCCCAGCTATGATTCCTCTCCCCTGCCCGCTGAGTGGCTACCGACCGCCTCTGACATCTGCGCCTACTTCCACACTGGTGGCACTACCGGAACACCGAAGCTGGCTATGCACTCGCATCACAACCAGGTCGCGTCCATAAAAGCCGTAAATCAGGGAATGCAGTCGCAGCCCGGTGAAATACGCTTAAACGGCTTGCCGCAGTTTCACGTGGCGGGCTCTCTGGTGCTGAGCCTTGCTTCCTTCGCCGCAGGTAGTCAAATATTGCTGCCCACCATGGGCGGACTGCGCAACCCGGAAGTGGTGCAGCAATGCTGGAAACTGGTAGAACACTACGGCATCAATATTATGGGCGGTATCCCCACCTCTATGGGCGCTTTTGCCCAAGTACCCGTCAATGGCGCCGATTTGAACTCACTGAGTTTCTTGATGACTGGTGGTGCCATGGTCCCTCCGGCAGTTGTCTCAGCGCTGGAAGCCATGACGGACAAGCCGGTGTATCAGGTCTACGGTATGACAGAAACAGCGGGCTCCATAGCGCTGTCGGATGTCACCCGCCCGCCAACCCCTGGTGCGGCGGGTATCCCCAATGCCGGACTCGAAGTGCGCATTGACAATAACGGCCAGCCCGCCGATTGTACCGGTGAGATCTGCGTGCGCGGCAACAACGTTTTTGAAGGCTATTTGGGCCACAGCGAAAGCGCCCTGGAAGATGGCTGGTTACGCACCGGTGATTTGGGTCATATCAAAGATGGCGAGATTTTTATCACCGGACGCGCCAAGGATTTGATCATCCGCAGCGGCCACAATATTGATCCCGCAGTCATCGAAAACGCCCTCGAAAAGCACCCCGCAGTGGCCATCGCCGCCGCGGTAGGCAAGCCCGATCACTACGCCGGTGAATTGCCCGTGGCATTTGTGGAGTTAAAAACAGGGGCCAGTGCCACACCCGAAGAGTTGCGCGAGTTTGCCATGGCCCATATTGATGAGCGACCAGCCTGCCCGAAAAGCGTAACGCTGGTGGAAGAAATGCCCAAAACCGCCGTCGGCAAAATTCACAAACCCACCCTGCGCATCAGCAGTACCGTGGAGGCAGTGAGCGAAGCACTGCTGGGTTACCCATTAACAGCAGAGACTGAGGTCAGGGGTGAGATGAGTTTGGCAGGAGAACTGAAGCTCATGGTCAGCACCAGCGCCATGACCGATGATGTTGAAGCCGCCTGCAAAGAGATAGCAGCGCAGCTGAACCTCAATATCAGCCTCGCTTAAGCTTGCGCTTGATACGCGACAGGGATACCGCATCCATCCCCAGATAGCTGGCAAGATGATACTTCGGTACCCGCTGCGCTATCTCTGGCTCCTGCTGCAGCAGCCAGAGATAGCGCTGCTCCGCATTGAGCGTCAACAGCATGGCCTCGCGTCGCTCGTTGCGCAAAAACATTTGCTGAGTAATTTGAAACATCAAACTTCGGAACTGCGGGAAGCGATCCTGAAAAGCGTCGACGATTGAGATGGGCGTCAACAGGATCTCTGAATCTTCCAGCGCTTCGATGGTATAGGGGCTGGGCTGCCCGGTGGTTATTGCACTGAGAGAGCCCACCGCATGATTCTCGGTAAAAAAGCTCTTGTTGCGCTCTTTACCATCGCTGCTGGTGTAGTAATAGCGGATCATACCTTTGAGTATGAAACCATAGTGAGAGGGATGATTTCCCGCCGATACCAGGGGCTGCTCTTTATCGAGTAACTCTATGCTTGAGCACTCTATCAGAGCTTCCAGCAAGTCCTGATCATTCAAACCGAACGGCTGAGTGACGCGAATAAAGGCTTGCTGTAGATCCTGCATAACTTATTCAGTGGTTTACTCGGCGGTTTTCTCTGCAGCTGGCTCGTCGGCCTGCACGACTTTTAGATTGATGCGTTTTTTATCGAGATCAATCCGATCCACCTGCACTTCAACCGACTTGCCAATCTGCCATTGCTGATCTTCCCCGGTCAGAGTCATACGCTCCGGGTCGAATTGATAGGCCTTGGGATTCAACTTCACAAAACCACTGATGCCCCAGGCATCCACCTGTGCAGTCACCCCCTGGGAGGTAACGCGCGTAACGGTGGCAGCCAAGGTCTCGTTCTTGTGCTGCTGCATAAACAAGCAGTACAGCCACTCTTCCAGATCTCGACTGGCCTGACGAGTGCGCCCAATGCGCTGCTGCATGTCCTGCAGTTGTTCTTCGGAGGGAGCCGCACAAGTTTCACCTTTGAGGATAGCCTTGAGCGCGCGGTGGTTGTGCAAATCGTTGTAGCGACGAATCGGCGAGGTGATAGTGGCGTAGTAATCAATACCCAAACCAAAATGCGGCAGCGGCTCAGCGGTCAATACACCGGCCTGCAGCATCATCCGGAACGCCGCGAGTATGTGCCGTTTCTCGCCATTGTTTTGGTAGGCACGCACCACCTGCTTGTAGCCATCGGCAGTAGTCACGTCCACACCTGCCAGCTCCGGGGTTTCCTCGGCGATCACCTGCTTGATTCCCTCGAGTCGCTCAGCGCGAAACCCGGGATGGGAAGAGAAAATACCAGAGCCCTGATACTCCGCAAACAGACGGCCGGCGGCATTGTTGGCTGCGAGCATGGACTCTTCAACAATCTGCTGCGCTTGATTGCGGCGGTAGCGCGCAATAGTTTCAATATGACGTTGTTCGTCGAGCTTCAGCTCATAATCATCCTGATCTTCCATCAACAGCTGCTGCTGTTGACGCTGATTATTCAAAGCCTGGGCGCAGGCCAACAACTCACGCACCATAGCCTGAGTAGATTCTGGAATGGCATGGCTCTGATCCTGCTCCAGAAACGCCGCGACATTCTCGTAGCTGAGTTTGTGATGCGACGTGACAATCGCCTCTTCAAAACGAGTCTCGGTCACCTCACCGCTGTTGGCTACGGACATATGGCACATCAGTGCGGGACGGGCTTCACCAGCCACCAGTGAAAAGGTGGTATTGGCCAGAGCTTCTGGCAACATGGTTACCGCCTTGCCCGGCAAATAAGCTGTATTGGCACGTTCCCAGGCGGCTTTATCCAACTCACTGCCAGCTTCGATTAGAGCACTGGGGTCGGCAATGGCGACACTCAATTCCCAGCCCGCGTCGGTCTTTCTGACGAACAGGGCATCGTCCATGTCGCGGGTGCTTTCGGAATCAATGGTAATAAAGGCCTGATCGCTCAAGCTGGTCCTGCTTGTCACTAAATCTGAATCGGCAAATGGCACAGCCAGAATGGCTTCGGCTTGAGCCTGCTGAGCGTCACTCCATTCGTCGGGCAGCGTGTACTTGCGACGGGTAACCAAATGCTCAATGGCCACTTCTTTGTCACTGCCAAGAATGGCATCAATACGGGCCAATCCCCTGCCGTCTTCAAATGGGTGCTTGAGAATGCGCCCCTGCAGATAGTCTCCCTCTTTGGCTTTGCCTCGGGATTTCGGTGGAATAAAGATCCAACGACTCAGCTGCGGCATATCCACCGCAAAGAAATGCCCCTTGCCACGAACGATATAGCGCCCCACCAAAGTGCGCTTTTCAGATTTGATCAGTTTTTCCAGCTCGGCATCCAGCTTATTGCTCTTGGGGTCGTCGTTGCCTTTCAAACTTACCTCAACGCGATCACCCGGCAGAACCTTGGCCATTTCATCCGGCGCCAGAAACGCCTCGCGACCATCATCCAGCACCACAAAGCCAAAGCGCCCCTGGGTACCACGCACCGTGCCCTCGGCGAGGTCTTTCTCCGCGCGAATAGCGGTTTTAAGTTGAGTGAGCTGTTGCAAACTGCTGGCATCGAGCATGGTGACTGAATTCCTGAAATGAGTCTGAGCAAAAGCCTGGATGCAGGCCATTTAAAAACCGCCGCATCATAGCAAACTGAGTGAGTAGATGAAGCGTGCGATGGCCACAAATAAGAAAAAATCGCCGCTTTGCAAGAAACTTGTCGCGCCAGGCCTTCTAGCCTCCTAAAATCACCGGGAACGCACAACTATAGAAGCGCAATTTGGCGCGAGCAGGAACCATGAACATCCAAACCAGTATCGAAACCAAACTTCAGCAGAACTTTTCACCCACTCATATGGAAGTGGTCAATGAAAGCCATATGCACAGCGTCCCGGCCAACTCCGAGACTCACTTTAAGGTAGTTATCGCCACTGAGGCTTTTGGTGGCACCCGCAAGGTGGCCCGCCATCAGAAAATCTATCAAGTTCTGAGCGAAGAACTGGCCGGTGAAGTGCACGCCCTGGCGCTGCATACCTACACCCCAGAGGAATGGCGAGAGCTGCAACAGGCACCAGACTCCCCCAACTGCATGGGCGGCTCCAAAGGCGAACTGTAATAAGCCTGTGACGCGCGCCAGTTACTGTGGCGCTCGGTCCAAATCCTGGCGCAGGGTTTTCACCGCACAGTGGTAGTGAAGTGCACACCAGGCATTAACCAACACCATTAGTGCCAAGGCGTAGCGCAACCCTTCAGCGCCAAAATAGGGCTTAAGTCCATCGCTCAAGAATCCCGTCGCCAGTGGCCCCAATCCAAGACCAATCAGGTTGAGCACGAAGAACAGGATGGCGGATGCCATAGCTCGCATTCGCAGACCAACCAAACCGTGGGTCATTGAGATACAGGGCGCCAGATACATACCTCCAGCCACAGAGGGTATAAAAGCACTGAGCACTACGTAGTAAGGGTTTTCAATCACCAAAAAGGTCAGCAGGTAAAACGGTATAGTTACCACGGTTGAAATCATGGGGATCCACAATTGCCAGCGCACGTCGCCGTTGCGGTTAGTCAGGCGATCGGCGAGATAGCCGCCACCAAAAGCACCTAACAGGCCACCCACACCCGATACTACGCCCAGCCAAAGACCAATATCCGCAATGGGCATCTGATGCACGCGCACCAGGAACACGGGCACAAAACTGCCTAAACCATAGGAGACAAACGCGTGTAGTGCACACCCAAGCGCAATGTGTTTAAACGACGCCCGCGACCAAAGAAAGCGCAGGGCCTCCATAAACGCCGGAGAATCATCGCTTACCGTTTTGGCCTCGGCCATTCCCCGTGGCGGCTCCTTGACCACCATACGTAGGACAACCGCTAACAAAACACCCGGCAGTCCCACCGCGACAAAAGCGAGTCGCCAGCCATAACTGGCCGCGAGATAACCGCCGAGCACATACCCCACCAGCACGCCGCCATAGATTCCCAAGGAATAGATAGACAGAGCCGTAGAGCGTTCGCTGGCAGGAAAAATATCAGAAATCATTGAATGCGAAGGCGGACTGCACCCGGCCTCACCCACGCCCACGCCCGCCCGGGCCAAGAATAGCTGCCAGAAATTCTGCACAGCGCCACAGACCGCGGTCATCAAACTCCAGATGGTGAGCGAAATGGCCACGACATTGCGACGATTGCCACGATCGGCCACCCTGGCTACGGGAATACCTACCGTCACATAGATTGCAGCGAAGGCAATACCGGTCAGGGCGCCAAACTGTGCGTCACTGAGCTGCAGATCTTCGATGATATAGCTGCCCAGGATATTGACGATCTGGCGATCCACAAAGCTGAACAGGTACACCAGCGTCAACAATCCCAGCACCGTATAGCGGTAGTGTTTGCTTTGATAGGCCTGATGTTCAGGCGTCGATTGATGTTCTGAGGCTTCTGCCACAGCCGCTTGCGTCGTTGAAGTTTGCATAGTGAATACTGTTTTTGTCGTTATTATTTTTGGGACAGTATCAGTTGCCGATACCGCGCAGACAAGCCTTGGCATTGCGGTTGTCTCGGTTTCACCTCCGCTGCGCACAGGCCTAACCGCACAGCATGTAAGATTCAAACGCGCTATAAAATTAGACTTTAGTCCGGCCTGTCAGCCGCTATTTCAGTGGTGATAATCCGGATTATGTATCAGCTCAGCCAGCAGCTTGATTCCCGGCTCGATATCTTCCGTCTTGATAGAGGAATACCCCAGGCGGAAGCAATTCTTGACTACGGTATCGCCAAAAAACAGAGTCCGGGCCGGCTCAAAAAACAGACTGTTCTGCAGAGCTCGCTCTTGCAGAGCCTCCGTGTCCAGATCTTCAGGTCCTTCGAGCCACAGCGAACTGCCGCCAGTAGTATTGGAGATGCGCATTTCGGGTAGATGAGTTTGCAGCGCCTTGACCAGACAATCGTAGCGCTCACGATAGGTGGCCGTTAAACGTCGCAACAATGTGTCATGATGACCACCGGCCAGAAACAGCGCCAATGTGCGCTGATTGTTCGAAGGCGGATGGCGCAACATTAAATGACGCAACGCTCGCGCCTGAGCGATAAATTCCGCCGGCCCCACCATGTAGCCAATTCGCAAACCCGGCGACAGGGTTTTTGAAAGGCTGCCCACGTAGATTACACGGCCACTTTTATCGAGACTCTTGAGCGCAGGCGCAGGAGGGCCGAAAAAATTAATTTCGTTCTCGTAGTCATCTTCAATAATGATCTGATCGCGATTCTCGGCGCACTGAAGCAATGCCTTGCGTCGCGCCATCGACATGGTCACAGTGGTTGGTGCCTGATGGCTTGGGGTTACAAACAGATAATCGCTGTCTTGTAACGACGCATTGACTACCACACCCTCTGCGTCAATCGACAACGGATTAATCAGAGCTCCGGTAAGGTTAAAAATATGCCGCACATCGGAATAGCCCGGATTCTCCAAACCGACTCTGACACCCGGACCAGCCAGAAGCTGAGCCAAAATATACAGCGATTGCTGGGTCCCCAATGTAACCAATATTTCATCAGCACTGCAGCGAATACCCCGCCGAGGCAGCACGCGCGAGCGTAGCTGCTCAATCAACATGGGATCGTCGGCATCGGCGCTGTCTCCCAACCAGTCGCGAGTCAGCAGATTACTGGTGGCCTGACGTGTGCACTCCCGCCACTCGCTGACTGGAAACAACTCGGGATCCAATTGACCATAGATAAAAGAATAACGACAGTGTCGCCATTGCTTGGCCTTCGCCAAATGTTTAGGCACCTGGGGTTGCAGACGAAAACGGCTGGACCACTCTGCAGCCGGGATTGTCTCGCCTTGAACATCCGCCGTAACTTCTGGAGAGGCAGCCAACTGAGCCAGGTCAATATCAGGATCGACAAAGTGCCCCTGGCGCTCGCGCGAAACGATATACCCCTCTTCCAGTAGCTTTTCGTAAACGAACACCACGGTATTGCGCGACACATTGAGGGTCTGGGCCAACTTGCGATTGGATGGCAGTGGATCACCAGGAGCCAAATGACCATCGAGGATAGCGGAGACCAGCATCTCCTTGATTTGCACTTGCAGGCTCAAACCCGGTTTGGGCTCCAGATAGAACAGATGCTCTTTCACTACAGACTCACTTGTTTTAACAATCGCGCTTTCACTTCAGGCTTTCCTGCACCGCAGGCAGGCACAATTGCCAGGCGGCGATAACTCGCAACGACTCTTTTTCGGCGTGGCGCAATTCACGGCTCACATTCAACAGCGAAGACACTTGGTCTCCCAGAGAATCGTCTTGTACCGCTTCTCGATATACCAACTCATCCATACTCTGTTGGTGTTGATCACAGGTTTTGTGCAATTCATCCACCATTTCCAGACTGAACTGCTGCTCGCGAACCTCAGTGACAAAACCATAGAGTTGCTCTTGCAAGACAATCAGATGTTCGCGTTCCATCGTCAGCAAACTCTCAGCAAGCGAACTATCGTCCTGCCGCAGCCACTCCACGGAATGCTGGATGTCCTTTAAAGTCTTTGCCGAATAGGTAAGTGCCCGGGCCACATTCAGCAGATCTGATAGTAGCCGGCTTTGTGATTCGTCGAGCCGCTGGCGCTGCAGGGCCACACTCAACTGCAAAATCTGGCGTTCCAGGCCCTTTATCGCTTCATAGCGTGCCATAAAATCGCGACTGTGGAACTCCGGTTCAATCAACTCCCGAGCATTGCCGGAGAGCCTGACATCGTCAATTTTGAGCTGGAACTGGGCCATGACATTGCAGAAATACAGTACCCAGATCTCTCGCACTCGGCGCGCCATAACAGGCAGCGCAGCCTCAGGGATCACTTCGGGCATGGCGGCCAACGCCTCGATATCCACCTCAGGTTCTTTAAACAGATGCTCGATCCAGCGGCTGTAGAACCTCAACAGCGGCAGGAATACCAGCAGACCGATAAAGTTCATGATGCTGTGGAATGCCACCAGACCGTAGAGGGGGTCGCTGATCTCCAGCCAAGCCAGCATGTCTTCGGCCCAGGGTAGAAGAATCAGGAACGCCGCAATATCCACCACCAGATTGTAGAAACAGTGGGAAAAAGCCAACTGCTTTTTCACTGTACTGCCAGTGAGACTGCCAAGGATGGTGGTACTGGTCGTTCCCAGGTCTGCACCAATCACCAGCGCCATGGCCTCAGGCAAGGCAATCAATTCGGCATTTAGCGCGGTCAGCGTCATCATCATGGCCGCGGAGCTGGACTGAATCAGCGCCGTCACCAAAGCGCCGGCGAGGAAATACACCCACGGAGAAAGCCCCTGCAGCGAGCGAATATCCCATTGCTCCGGCAGTCCCGCGACACTGTCTTTCATCAGCGATAAACCGAACAGTAGCAACCCTAATCCAAGGAAGGTCTCACCGGTGGCACGCAGGCGTGGCGCCTTTTCGGACATAACAACCAAGGCTCCGGCGACACCGGTCATTGGAATCGCCATGGCCTCCAAATCCAGTTTGAAACCCAGGGTAGCCACCACCCAGCCTGTGAAGGTGGTACCCAGATTGGCACCGAGCAAAACACCAACAGCATTCATCAACGGGATCAAGCCGGCACTGGCAAAGGCCAGCACCAACAGACTGACCATCGAGCTGCTTTGCAGTACGGCGGTAACTGCGACTCCACAGAAGGAACTGCTTAAAGGGGTATTGGTAGCGCGGGGGATCCAGCGGCGCAGCGCCGCACCACTGAGGGACTTAATGCCATTTTCCAGCTGGTGCATTCCGAACAGAAACACACCGAGACCTATAAGAAGTTGCCAGATAACCGTGGTCATAAAACCCCTTACTTAGCTCTGACCCAAAATAATGAAATCCCGCACCGTGCAGACACCAGAAGACGAAGCCAAAAAGCTGCGCGCCTATACTCCTGACCAGAAATCCGGCTTGGTTCAGAGTAAGCTACTTACTCCGCCCCCTACTTAATACAACGTATTAGTCGGCAATCAAATCGTATTGCTCGCGCAGCACCTTGACGATCTCCGCTTTGGGATTGGCGGATAACTCGATCTTCTGGCCGGTGATCTTTTCCGCGATGCCGGTGTAGGTGCGAGAGATATCCATTAATGCATCCAAAGGCAACTCGTTATCTCGAGCCAAAGCCAAACGCTCGTCCATACGATCCTTGTTGAGCAGAATGTCGGGATCTTCGAAGTGGTTAAGGAGAAACTGTCGGAAGCCCTCTTTGGAGTTCTCCACAATCTTGCCATCGCGATAGCTGGGACCATCCCATATACGTGAAGAATCCGGCGTTCCTACCTCGTCCATGTAGATCAGCTTTTCTTTGCCTGCCTTGTCAGTCACAAAGCCAAACTCGAATTTGGTATCCACAAAGATCTGATCGAGTTTCGCCAATTCTCTGCTGATCACATCAAAGCCCTCTTTCAGAAGACGTTCATAACCGTCGATATCTTCTGCACTGCGGAAATTGAATGCGGCAAAGTTATCCTCGATATTTTGACGCGTGATGTTAACGTCATCCACTTCCGGCACGCCGGGAATACCCTGGAGAATACCCTTGGTGGACGGCGTGATCAGCAATTGCGGCAGCTTTTGGTCTTTCTCCAATCCATCGGCGATTTCAATGCCACAGAATTCACGCTCTCCCTTGGAATAAGCTCGCCACATGGAACCGGTAATGTACTGACGACAGATGGCTTCGATCATAACTGGCTTGGCCTTCTGCACAATCCAGACAAAGGGGTGAGGGATATCGAGGATATGACTGTCGGCCAACCCCTTCTCACGAAACAGCTTAAACCAATGATTGGAGATGGCATTTAGCGCCGCGCCCTTGCCTGGCA
This sequence comes from Cellvibrionaceae bacterium, assembly GCA_027012915.1. The sequence continues at coordinate 11,042 of JALUYN010000043.1, read as the reverse complement.
CACCTTTCACACCACCCTCGCCGCTCCAGATGCAGTCGAAAGCTGAAATACGGTCACTGATCACCATAATTGCCAGAGGAGCGTCCGATGCGACATCGTAGCCCTTCTCCTCAATCAAACGACGGCTGTCGGCTTGCGTCAACCAGTACACCGAGCGCACCTTACCGCTGTGTACGGGCTTGTCGGTGCGGATGGGCAGGTCATCATTGACGGCGAGTACCGTATCTTTGAGCGAACTGGTGGACGTCATAGTTGCATTCTCGTGAGCAAGATCAAAAGCGGGATTCTAGCAGAAGAGCCTGCTTTAATTAAAACTCAGAAATTAAAACTCAGACCACCCAACATATATCCAAAACGCAATGAGCGGCAATTCGTTCAGACTCTGGGCAGGGTGTGCCAAATTCCTCTGGACTGCGGTCTCGCCACGCGCGATCAAGCTTTACGACCAGCATTTCGAGAATATACAACAAACACCAACAAGGCCCACTAACCCCTTCATCCCACCCCGTATCAACATGTATAATGGCCGGCTTTTGGTGCGCGAAAGCCCTGGCAGGCACACGACAATCCTCGCCACCCCCTAACTCACCCAATACAGCGGTACACGATCGACTATGGAAAAGACCTACCAACCCCAGTCCATTGAAAAGAACTGGTATGAGACCTGGGAAAACAACGGCTATTTCAAGCCCTCCGGCGAAGGCAATCCCTATTGCATTATGATTCCACCGCCGAACGTCACCGGTAGTCTGCACATGGGTCACGGCTTTCAGGAATCCATTATGGATGCCCTGATCCGCTACCACCGCATGCTGGGAGACAACACCCTGTGGCAAGTGGGTACCGACCACGCCGGTATCGCCACACAAATGGTGGTTGAGCGTCAACTGGACGCGCAAGGCATCTCACGTCACGATCTGGGGCGCGAGAAGTTCATTGAAAAAGTCTGGGAATGGAAAGAAGAATCCGGCGGCACCATCACCCAGCAGCTGCGTCGTTTGGGCGCAAGTCCCGACTGGAGCCGCGAGCGCTTCACCATGGACGACGGTTTCTACAAAGCCGTACAAGAAGTGTTTATTCAGCTCTACGACGACGGTCTGATCTACCGCGGCCAGCGTCTGGTGAACTGGGACCCGAAACTGCACACCGCCGTATCCGATCTGGAAGTTATCTCCGAAGAAGAAGACGGCCACTTGTGGCACTTCCGCTACCCGCTAACCGACGGTTCCGGCCATTTGGTGGTTGCGACCACCCGCCCTGAGACCATGCTGGGCGATACCGCCGTTGCCGTTCACCCGGACGATGAGCGCTACCAAGATCTGATTGGCAAAACCATCACCCTGCCGCTGGTTGGCCGTGAGATCCCCATTATTGCCGACGACTACGTCGATAAAGAGTTTGGAACTGGTTGCGTAAAAATCACTCCAGCTCACGATTTTAACGATTATGAAATGGGACAGCGCCACGGTCTGGAGATGATCAACATCCTCACCGACGACGCCCAAATCAATAATATCGCGCCTGAAAAATACCGCGGTATGGATCGCTTTGATGCCCGTAAAGTCATCGTTGAAGATTTCGACGCGCTTGGCCTGCTGGAGAAGATCGATCCCCACAAGTTGAAAGTGCCCCGCGGCGACCGCACCGGCGTGGTAATTGAACCTTACCTGACCAACCAGTGGTACGTGAAAACTCAGCCCCTGGCGGACGAGGCCATCAAAGCCGTAGAAGACGGCGATATCGAATTTGTACCCAAGCAGTACGAAAACATGTATTTCTCCTGGATGCGCGACATTCAGGACTGGTGTATCTCTCGTCAGCTTTGGTGGGGCCACCGCATCCCCGCCTGGTACGACGAGGAAGGCACCCCTTACGTAGGTCGCAGCGAAGAAGAAGTACGCGAGAAGCACAATATCCCCGCCGGCATCGCCCTGAAACAGGACGACGATGTACTGGATACCTGGTTCTCCTCGGGTCTTTGGACCTTCGGTACTCTGGGCTGGCCCGAGCAAACCGAGATGCTCAAAACCTTCCACCCCACCAATGTGCTGGTGACCGGTTTCGACATTATCTTCTTCTGGGTAGCGCGAATGATCATGCTGACCCTGCACTTCAAAAAAGAAGTACCGTTCAGCACAGTGTACGTACACGGTCTGGTGCGCGACAACCACGGTCAGAAGATGTCCAAGTCCAAGGGGAACGTTATCGACCCTATCGACTTGATCGACGGTATCGACCTGGAATCTCTGGTACAGAAGCGCACTGCGGGTCTGATGCAACCGCGCATGCGTGAAAAAATTGAAAAGCAAACCCGCAAGGACTTCCCGGACGGTTTTACTCCCTACGGTACCGACGCCCTGCGCTACACCTACTACTCACTGGCCTCCACCGGCCGCGACATCAACTTTGATGTGGGTCGTATCGAAGGCTTCCGCAATTTCTGCAACAAGATCTGGAACGCCTCGCGCTATGTACTGATGAACTGCGAAGTGCAGGACGAGCAAGGCAACCGTATTGAAGCTCAAGATTGTGGCCAAGATGGCAGTGAAGATTACGAGCTGTCCGTAGCCGACCGCTGGATTATCTCCAAGCTGCAACAGGCCGAAAAAGCCGTTGCCGATGGTATTGAATCCTACCGCTTCGATCTGGCCTCTCAGGCCCTCTACGACTTTATCTGGAACGAGTACTGCTCCTGGTATCTGGAGCTGTCCAAGCCGGTACTCAATAGCGATGATTTCAGTGCTGCCCAGAAGAAGGGGACTCGCCGCACCATGGTCCGCGTGCTGGAAACCACTCTGCGCCTGGCTCACCCACTGATGCCATTTATCACTGAGGAAATCTGGCAGCGTGTTAAGGACCTCGCGGGCGTCTCTTCTCAACAAGGTAAGGGCGATACCATTATGCTGGCGGCCATGCCCATCTGCGACGACAGCCTGATCGACGAGCAGGCCATGGCCGATGTGGAATGGCTCAAAGGCGTTATTGAAGGTGTACGTAATATTCGCGGCGAAATGAATATCTCCCCAGCCAAGAATATTCCGCTGTACTTCGCCAATGGCTCTGACAACGATCAGCGCTGCCTTGAAGCGAATACTCAGTTCCTGCAAAAACTGGCCAGCCTGGAATCCATCACCTGGCTTAACCCTGGCGACGAAGCACCTATGTCAGCCACTGGTTTAGTGGGCGAGATGGAAATTCTGGTACCCATGGCCGGCCTGATCGATAAGGACGCTGAAACCGCTCGCCTCAACAAAGAGATCGACAAGATCAAGAAGGATGCCCAGCGAGTAGAAGGTAAGCTGAACAATCCGAAGTTTGTGGATAAAGCACCGGAAGCGGTGGTTCAGAAAGAGCGCGATAAGCTGACCGAGATGCAATCAGCACTGAGTAAGCTGGAAGAACAAGTGGCTAAAATCGCCGCCCTCTAAACACTACCCTGCGCGCATAAAACAAAGGGTCGGAGTAGTTTAGCTACTCCGACCACTCTTCATACTCTCCAAAATTCCATTCTATTAATCGTCACGACAAAAGCCCGCAAGATCCCGGGCCGTATCACGACTAATTTCAGGACAAATCACCGGCATAATCTCAACCGCGTGAACGGTGCCCATCACTTGACGACAACGCGCGCTGACGCCGCTATTCATCAACAATCGATAGAAGTTAATGCCTTCGTCCCGCAGTGGATCACATTCGTTGACACTGATCACCACCGGCGGTAATCCACGCACATCATCCTCAGTTGCAAATCCGGGCCAAGCGAGAGGGTTGGCTGACTCAAACGCGTCAATGCCATAGGCCATTCGAAATGAGTTATTGAACAATTCGAGTACGACGCCATTAAACTCCGACGATGATGGATTCTTTTCCAACGGATATTCACCGGCAATAAAAGGGCACAATGCGTAAACCCCTTTAATCAGCTCCAACGAGTTCTCTTGCTTCAGGGTCAATGCCGTCGCAATCGCCAGATTACCGCCGCCACTTTCGCCGGAAACAATCACACGCTGGGGATCGACATTTAAACTTGCGGCATTGGCATGTAACCAACGCAATCCGGAAACGCAATCATTCAACCCCGCCGGAAATGGCGCTACCTCTTCAGCAGAAGAAGGGTAAAGGCTGTTGCGAAAATCAACCATGGCTACCGCGACCCCCTGTGCGGCCAGCATGCGCCCCCAGGCTGCATAGTTTTCGTAGAAACAGGAAAACAACATCATGCCGCCGCCGTGAATATAGTACACGCAAGGTAACACTTCATCGGTATCCGGGCGGATGTACTGTATTTTTACCGAGTTGCCATCCGGTTGAGATTCAAAGGTCAGTGTTTCCGTTTTCAGACCATCATGAGGCGCTACGGATTCATTGCCCAGCGCTCCCATAAAGCCATCAACCAATGCCATTAGAGACTGAACTTCCGGAAGATTGGCGTGCGTCAGTAATTCCTCACGGCTGGCGACGTCACCCATAGCGACTGGATTGTGCGCCTGAAGAAATTCTCTGATTCTGGGATCTATCCGCAGGTCATTGGCAATTTTTTGATTAATCATGGCAACCTCACTTTTTATTATTTTGTGTTAACAGGTCCTGGCAACACACTCAGACAAAGGCTGAAAACTGTTATGGAATCCGAAACAAAAAGCAATGACAGGAAGTACCACTCGAAACCGCAGAGCGTATTTTGATCTCACTTGACCAGAGCTGAACTAATAGGACCTGCTAACACTAATTCTAATGCTTCTGCTGGAGAGTATTTTCGCTCAACATAAGGCGGCGTGAGCGCCATCTGGTCATTCTAAATAAGCGAATTCCAATACAGCTTAGGGCGAAAACAGGTCCAGCCCTTCGGGTTGCGCCTCAAATCGCGCCACTCGTTGTTGCTCGTCATTCATTTAGAACCACTAAACTCATTCCTCGCGCCTAGATTGGCTCGATTTGAGACGCAACAGAAACATCAGAATTAGTGTCAACAGGCCCTAGGACCTGTTGCCAGCATCAATGTTCGTGATCGTCCAGATCCACACCATACTTTTGAAGGATGTCACCACTGGGGCTGTAGTCATCATCTTTACCTGCAAGATAACGCAGGTGCTCCCAGCTAAGTGCTAAAGCCAGATAAAGACGTACGCGGCGTTTGTGCCGAATATTGTTGATGGGAAAAACCTGAGAACCCGGATACTGCTGTAAACGCTCGAGCACATTAACGAACTTTAGCAGGGACCCGGATTGAAACGCCTGTAGAGCACCCCAGAAATGACGCCCTGTCTCGGGATCATTCAATCGGCACGCTGCAGATAGTGCATCACCAAACTCCATCACCGAGTCGGGCTCAAGCCGGCCTTCTTTTTCAAGATAGAGCGACAGAGGCATCCACAATAACTGCAACGCTTCCTCGATAAACTCAGCTTCGTTCAATGATTGCGCTGGCAGCGGCAGTCGCTCAAGAAACTCCTTAAACTCGCTGTTCATATGCACTCCTAAACTATGCATTCCCAAACTACGCACTCCTAACCAATAGAAATCTCGCTACCACCCATGGTCGCGGCCAGATCGTCCAACTCCTGACAGGTGCGATCAAAGCCATCGCTGCTTTCGATGACGTAGGTCGCAAGAATACTTGTGGAACCCTTAAAGCGTTTGGCTCGAACACCTTTCACGGAACCACTTTTCAAGCGATTAAGGAAACGATCGGCGGTTTGCGCGTCGTCGAATTTATAGGCCAGTTGGTTTTCCACGCCCTTGTCACTCACTCATTGGATGGGGTGCGTATTCTAATCAACCGCCGCAAGCCCAGCAATTTCGGATCGCAATTACGAGCACCTATTAGACTCGAACAATGCCCGGCAATAACTGTTTTGCAAAACACCACTGGCTTTTGATAAAACCGCTATGCTTGGGGAGATCATCCTGAATGTCGCGTTTGCGCCGGTGATAGAAGATATGCATGCACGGCTCGGGCAGGGTCGCAGCAGTATTAGCGCTGGGGATAATGGTCAGCCCGGGTAATAGAGGCATATCCAGATATTCCAATGCCGGTTTGTCGCACTTGCGGCACTTGCCCCGCTGTACCGAAGGAGGCGTTTTCTTGTAAGACTTCATTGCCACAGTGGCGGGATCTTCCAGGGTGACATCCCTTGAAAGAAAAACTGAAACATCGGCGTAATCAGCCTTATTAAACTCCTGGCAGATCGTGCAGTGACAATACGCCCGCGCCAGCGGCATCGCAGACACCTTAAAACTGGCCGCACCGCATTCACAACTACCTGTCATGTGAGTCATCCAAGCACTCCTTCATGTTTCAACATCAGTGATCCCAAGCTATCACAAATTCTCTTATTCTCATCACCGCAGCGCTGCACTGCGTAGATTGTTCGACAATTCAAGATCTCACTCAGGCGCGCGCCCGTGCTCTTCGCGATAATGCTGCTCAAACCAAGCCGGACGCTGCCATGGATTGTCGTAGAGATAGGCCGCCGCGGAGCGAATCTGACCCTCTCGATAGTTCAATCGCGGCATAAGCCCAAAACGTCTGACGGCACCAGGCATCATGGACCGTTCCACATCCGGGCTCTGTACCCAGTGCAATACCCACTCAATAAATGCCTGGCGTTCAGAAACCTCCGCTTTCACGTGATGGGCCACAGCAAATGCCGGAGGCGCCACAGCGGGTCGCCCCTGTGCCACGTGACAGCTCTGGCACAGTGATTCGAAGTTGTCGCGATCATCGACAACCTCGGAAAGCGCTGGAGCCGATACCAAGGCAACGGCTGTTACAACTAACACGAACCTCATCATGGAATTCACCTCTCTCGGGGCCTGTTAACGATCCACGCCAGCCACAGCAATGTAACTGAGATAGCGATCGCGAATCTCCCGCACATAGCGCACCGGTTCGCTGCCACGCACATAACCGAAGCGAGCATTCTTGTGATACTTACGCTGCGACAATAACAGCATGGCTTTTTCAGTATGCTCAAACCAACGGTTGGGATCCAAACCCAACTGCTTTGCCAGACGCCTGGCGTCACGTACATGTCCTGCCCCAGCGTTGTAGGCGGCCAGCGTAAAATATATTCGTTCCTGAAACTCCATCTCACCCGGGAAGCGGTCTTTGAGCCAATTCATATAGGCCAGTCCCGCTTTGATTCCCTGTTCAGGCTGGGAAAGACGCGTATACCCCATTTCCTTGCCGGTACGAGGCAGCACCTGCATTAGCCCCAGGGCCCCTGCAAATGATTCAGCGGCTGGATCGAAGCGGCTCTCCTGATACATCTGGGAAATCACCAGGCGCCAGTCCATGCCGTAATCTTTTGCCAATGGCTTTACGATGTTGTCGAAGGGTGACAATGCCTGGCCAGGTTCTACCCGACGTTCAGAGTGCTTGCGAATATTGCGTTTGTTCTTGAAGTACTTGTTGTAGGTGACGTTGTAAAACAGGCCGCGGTATTCTTTGCTGATAAATCCATTCAACCGATCCAACAACTGCTTCTGCTCGGGCCTAACCACCCAGGCAATATCTCCCCCCTTTTCCAGAGTAAGAACTTCAGCCAAGTCACTGTCATGCGCAGTTTCTATAGCCAACAAATGACTGTCCGCAAGGGTTGCGTCAAATTCTCCATCACGCAATTTGTCCAGCAGCTGCTCGGTCGCAAGTCCTGGGTATTCCAGCACATCTAAATTGATACTCTGCTGCCATTGCTGCATGCGATCATAGAATACCGTTTCGGGATTCACCCCCAATCGCTTGCCTTCGAGCTGCTCTAGAGAAGACACTTGCAAGGCACCGGTGCGCGCCACCAGAATTTCATCCACCTTTAGGTAAGCCTTGGAAAATTTCAATCCCTGTGAGCGACGTTTATCGCTGGCAGAGATGGAAGCGGCAATGACATCTCCCTCCCCCTGCCTTAGCGCGTCAAACAAAGCCTCTATGGATGGTTTCATAACAACCGCCAACTCCAGATCCTGTTGATGGGCAAACTGACGAATCAAGTCGTAATCAAAACCCATCAAATCACCACGCCACATAAAATAACTGGCGGGATTGTTGAGCGTCAGTACACGCAATCGGCCACTGCGTTTGATGGCCGACCAATCGCGTTTTTCTACCACGCGAGCCGACTGACTCAAGTGGTGTGATACCAGAAACTGATTGAGCCCTTGTAGTAACTGAACGCTGTCAGACCTCACTGCCCAGGCAATGGATCTGTGACGTTTGACAATTGGCCCTGCGCTCAATCCCGGGTACTGACTCAGAAGCTGTCGAGCAATATCACTGTCGAGCACCGAAGCCGCCACCTCTCCAGACTCCAAAGCATCCAGCACATCGGCATCGCTGCTGCTGGATGGCAGAAGCGACAGTTCAAACTGCTCCGGGTTGTTCTGTAAGAGCTTTTGCAGAGAACTCACGTAAGACGTTCCCTGGGGCACTGACACGGAGACGCCCGCCAGATCATCCAGAGTCTCGATTCCAGCCGCCGTTGGCGCCACAACAATCTCATCCACTTGATTGATGGCGCGACTGAACGCCACTTGTTGCGAGCGAGTATCTGTAACCGCCAGGTTGGTCACTACAAGATCTCCTCGTCCTTGCTGCAACGCAGGAATAAGATCGTCAAAGTCATCCACAAAGATCCACTGGGCATTTAACCCAAGTTCTTCGGCAAAGGTCTCGGCCAAACGCTGATACGCCTGCACGCTGATACCCTCGCGCGGTAAGGCGTCGGCACCATCAAATCGAGGGGCGATCAGTCGCAATACTCCACGCTCGCGCAGTGCGTCCAAATCTCCAGCCTCAATATAGGGTGGCGTTTCCTGAGAGGACTCATCTGCTGCCACTTTCGACGCCACCCTGCCATCGGCAGTTTCAGGAGCCTCACCACAGGCCAGTAACGCACAACAGACAACAATCCAGATACAACGCAGCATTTAAGGTCACCCAGTCTTTTCGCAATGCTGACTACTGTACTTAAATCCGCTTCGATTAAAAGTGCCGCCACCGAGACGCGCCTGTTCAATAAACAACCAAAGTGGCGCACGCTCAAAAAACGAGCACTTTCATAGTGCACACACCTGTGACGGACGCTGTTTTAATCACCTCCGCAAAACCAAAACCAGGAACAAGTAGACGGTCGTAAATCGCTGAAAAACACCGGTTTTCTGAGATAAAACTGACACAGTTCTGGGCCACACTTGAGGCTGGCAAGGAACTTGCTCAGCCCTATTGTCGCCAGAAGGATTTGTGGAGTATAACCATGACCGCGCTACAACAACATTTGCACAGTATTGAAACCACCACTTGCAGTCGTCCCGGCATCGCGTTTTTCGATCTAGATCGCACGTTGATTTCTGGATACTCAATTCTCGCGATAGCACTCGAAACCGCGCGCTTCGGCTTGCGCAAGGGAGAATTGAGACAACCGGCCAAAGTGATTCTCGATACTTTCAAGAACCGCCTGGACAGTTCCAGCAGCAACTACGACCGCCTGGTGCGACGCCTGGCAAAAGCACTCACTGGCGTCTCTGAACAAACTCTCCATGAGCTGGGTGAACAAGCCTACGAAAACACCCTGGCAAAGAGCCTCTACCGCGAGGCCATAGCGCTGGTGGAAGCTCATCGCGCAGCCGGCCATAAGCTGGTAATCGTCAGTGCTGCGAGCGACTATCAAGTACAGCCCATCGCCAAGGTACTGGGGTTCGATGACATCTGTTGCACTCACCTCGAAGTTCAAAACGGCGAATTCACCGGCCAGGTGGTCGCTCCCCTATGCTTTGGTCAAGGCAAACTGATGGCCGCGCAACGCATCGCCAAAAGCTACGGTAGTAACTTAAAAAACAGCTGGTTCTACTCAGACTCCAAGGACGATATGCCACTGCTGAATCGAGTCGGGCACCCGGTGGCAACCAACCCGTCCGACAATCTAAAGACTCAGGCCCAGAATCGCGGATGGCCGATTCTCAACTTTACCACCCGCGGCATGCCCAACGTGGAATGTCTGGTGCGCACGGCTCTGACTCTGGAAACACTAGTAGCCACGACCGCCTGGGGCATGATCAGTAAGCGTTTGGGGGTAGAAAGCACGCGCACCGCCAACAGTATTACTCGACTGGTGGGTGACGTGGGCTGCACTCTTGCCGGTTTGGATTTCGATATTGACGGCATAGAGCATCTTCATAAACAGCGCCCCGCCATATTTGTCTTTAATCATCAGAGCCTGCTCGACACTCTGGTACTGGCTCATCTTCTGCGACGAGATGCGGTGGCCTACTGCAAATCCGAGATGAATAAAGTGCCTGTAGTCGGTCCGCTATTGCGTCAGGCCAATACCATTTTTGTGGACAGAGGTGACGTAAACCAGAAGGACGTGCTGCACAAATCTCTGGAGGTACTGCGCCAAGGTAAGTCACTGGTGATCGCACCTGAGGGCACCCGCAGTACACTGGGTGATATCCAGCCATTTAAACAGGGCGCGTTCTTGCTGGCAAAGCGGGCCAAGGTGCCCATCGTCCCAATCGTATTGCACAACGTAAAGGATGCCATGCCCAAGGGTGGACTGCTGATTCGTCCCGCACATATCAAAGTAACCGTGCTGGAACCTATAGCCCCAGAGTCCATTCAAGGAATTAAACAGGCCTGTGCCGATTTGGAAAGTCGCTATATCAACGTCATTGGCGACTCCGAACAAACCTGTCTGCCTCGGGGCTTGCAGGTAGTTGCCTAGGGCCTGTTAACAGGCCCTAGTGCTCCCGATACTGACCCGGTGACATTTGGTGCCATCTTTGAAATGCGTGATGAAAGGCACTCAGATCGCTGAAGCCGCAGATAAATGCCACCTCCGTCTGGCTGAAGTCGGTGTTGCGCAGCAGGCTGCTGCTTTGCTCTTTGCGCGCCTGATCCAAGACATCGGTATAGCGCAGTCCCTCTGCCGCCAGTCGCCTTTGCAATGTGCGCTCGCTGATATTGAATAATCGGGCAATATCGGCCCGCATAAACTCACCACAGCGCAGCTGTTCCGGCAGTACCATCGCGATCATTTCCGACAGTG
>JALUYN010000042.1 GCA_027012915.1 Cellvibrionaceae bacterium | reverse complement strand
TTTCTCGTAGAGATCCTGCTCGGATGCAGTACTAGCAACTTCTTCGATGCGGTCCGCGTCATAGAGCAGTACGCCCAGGTAGCGAATCCGACCCACGCAGGTTTCGGAACACACTGTAGGCATACCGGATTCGATGCGTGGGTAGCAGAAAATACACTTCTCGGATTTACCGGACTTCCAGTTGAAGTAGATTTTCTTGTACGGGCAACCGGACACACACATGCGCCAGCCACGACATTTTTCCTGATCGATCAGCACGATACCGTCTTCTTCGCGCTTGTAGATGGCGCCGCTGGGACAGCTCGCCGCACAGGCGGGATTCAGACAGTGCTCGCACAAACGCGGCAGGTACATCATGAAGGTGTTTTCAAACTCACCGTAGATGTCCTTCTGAATATTGTCGAAGTTCTTATCCTTGCTGCGCTTTTCAAATTCACCGGCTAGGATTTCTTCCCAGTTGGGCCCCCACTCGATTTTTTCCATACGCTTGCCGTCCACCAGAGAGCGAGGCCGCGCTACCGGCTGATGCTTAACCTCTGGCGCTGTATGCAAGTGCTGGTAATCAAAATCGAACGGCTCGTAGTAGTCGTCGATTTGAGGCAGATCCGGGTTGGAGAAAATATTCGCCAAGATGCGGAACTTGCCACCAATGCGAGGATTGATGGAACCGTTGCTGTTGCGTACCCAGCCACCGTTCCACTTATCCTGATTTTCCCACTCTTTCGGATAACCGATACCGGGCTTGGATTCAACATTGTTAAACCATGCGTACTCCATACCTTCTCGGGAGGTCCACACGTTTTTACAAGTGATTGAGCAGGTGTGACAACCGATGCACTTGTCGAGGTTCAGCACCATGCCTACTTGAGATCTGATTTTCATTGTGCAGACTCCTTAAAGATCTTGTGGCAGAGGTTGTGGCAGATCGTCCGTATCGGAACCGTCCAGCCAATCCACTTTGTTCATCTTGCGCACCACAACAAATTCGTCGCGGTTACAACCCACAGTGCCGTAGTAGTTAAAACCGTAGGACTGTTGCGCATAGCCGCCAATCATGTGAGTAGGCTTCATCACAATCCGAGTCACTGAGTTGTGGTGACCGCCACGAGTACCGGTTGTCTCTGCACCGGGAACGTTAATAATCCGCTCCTGGGCGTGGTACATCATGGTCATGCCCTGATTCACCCGCTGACTGACAATGGCGCGACAGGCGATGGCGCCGTTAGCGTTAAATACTTCGATCCAGTCGTTGTCTTCAATGCCCGCCTCTTTAGCGTCGATCTCACTCATCCAGATCACCGGACCACCGCGGTTCAGGGTCAGCATGATTAGGTTGTCAGAGTAAGTACTGTGGATGCCCCACTTCTGATGTGGAGTGATCCAGTTCAGTACAATTTCTTTGTTACCGTTGGGCTTCTTGCCTTTCACGAAGTCCACAGTCTTGGTGTTGATGGGTGGACGGTAGGACACCATCTGCTCACCAAAGGCCTGCATCCAGGTGTGATCCTGATAGAACTGCTGGCGACCAGTAATGGTCCTCCAGGGGATCAACTCGTGAACGTTGGTGTAACCGGCGTTGTAGCTGACGTGTTCGTCTTCCAGACCGGACCAGGTGGGCGAAGAAATAATCTTGCGCGGTTGCGCCTGAATATCGCGGAAGCGAATTTTCTCCTCGTGTTTCGGTTCGGCCAAATGCTTGTGGTCGCGACCAGTGATCTTGCCGAGCGCATCCCAGGCTTTAACGGAAACGTTACCGTTGGTCTCCGGAGCCAAAGTCAGCACCACTTCAGCAGCATCAATAGCGGTATTGATTTGCGGCTGACCGGTGGCCACGTGATCTTCATCAACCACGGTGTGATTAAGTTGACGCAGCAACTCAACTTCTTCCTCGGTTTTCCAGCCAATGCCTTTACCGCCGTTACCCAGATTTTCTAGCAGAGGACCAAGTGACGTGAACTTCTCGTAAATCTTGGTGAAGTCACGTTCAACCACCACCATATTTGGTGCAGTCTTGCCTGGAATCAGATCGCACTCACCTTTCTTCCAGTCGAGCACATCAAACGGCTGAGCCAGTTCCCCAGGAGTGTCGTGCAGAGTCGGCACAGTAACGATGTCTTTCTCGACACCGAGGTTGTCGTTCATGGCGGCCACTTCGGAGAACTTTTTGGCGATACCTTTATAGATATCCCAATCAGAACGCGCTTCCCAAGCAGGGTCAGCCGCTTTCGACAATGGGTGGATAAACGGATGCATATCCGAGGTATTGAGATCGTCTTTCTCGTACCAGGTCGCGGTAGGCAGAACTATGTCCGAGTAGAGACAGGTAGAGGACATACGGAAATCCAGAGTGGTCACCAGATCCAGTTTGCCCTGGGCACCCTGCTGCTCGTATTCGATTTCTTCCGGAATCAAACCACCGCGAGTGTTGTTGTCGTCGTTCATCACGCCGTTCTTGGCACCCAGCAGATACTTGAGCATGTACTCATGTCCCTTACCGGAAGAACCCAACAGGTTGGAGCGCCAGATAAACATATTACGAGGAAAATTCTGTGGGCTGTCCGGGGCCTCAGCCGCAAACTTGATACCGCCGGTTTTCAGCTGCTCTACCAGATAGTCTTTGGGATCCTGGCCAGCAGCGGCCGCATCGCGTGTGATCTGCAATGGGTTTTTGTTCAGCTGTGGTGCACTTGGCAACCAACCCAGACGCTCGGCTTTAACGTTGTAGTCGAGCATATGCTCAGGCCACTGCGACTTGTCCGCCATAGGCGACAGCACGTCGTGGATACTGACCTTCTCGTGACGCCACTGCGAACTGTGGTTGTAGAAGAAACTGGTGGAGTTCATATGACGTGGTGGACGGTTCCAGTCCAGGCCAAATGCCAGCGGCAACCAACCGGTTTGAGGACGCAGTTTTTCCTGTCCCACATAGTGAGCCCAACCGCCGCCGGTTTGACCGATACAGCCACACATGATCAGCATATTGATCAGGCCGCGGTAGTTCATGTCCATGTGATACCAGTGGTTCATCGCAGCACCCACGATGATCATGGAGCGACCTTTGGTCTTGTCGGCGTTGTCGGCAAATTCGCGCGCGACCTGAATCACTTTCTCGCGGGAAACACCGGTGATTTTTTCCTGCCAGGCGGGAGTGAACGGAATGTCGTCGTCAAAGCTGGAAGCGACATTACCGCCACCCAGACCGCGATCAATACCATAGTTGGCCATGGTCAGATCGTACACGGTGGCGACTTTAACAGTGGAGCCGTCAGCCAGAGTCAGTTCTTTAGCAGGCACATTGCGCGGGAGTACTTCGTCGTGCTCGCAGTAGTTCCAGTGTTCGTTGGTGTTATCCGCGGCAAAGTGAGGGAATGCCACCGGTACGGAGTTGGCTTCACCATCAATCAGTGACAGTTGCAGTTTGGTCTCAGCACCATTCTTGCCTTCACGGGCTTCGATGTTCCACTTGCCCTGCTCACCTTCAGCCTGCCCCCAGCGATAGCCGATGGAGCCCTGTGGCGATACCAGCTCATTGCTGTTCTCGTCATAGGCAATGGTCTTCCACTCTGGGTTGTTATCCTGTCCCAAATTGTCATTGAGATCGGAAGCGCGAATAAAGCGGGTTGGCTTCATGACACCGTCGCCGTGCTCTTCAAGCAATACCAGCATGGGCATATCGGAGTAGCGGCGCACATAGTCAGTGAAGTACTCACTGGGCTGTTCCAGATGGAACTCTTTCAAAATCACGTGACCAAACGCCATACCCAGTGCAGCGTCGGTGCCCTGCTTGGGGTTAAGCCACTGGTCGGTGAGTTTGGCAACCTCAGAATAATCCGGAGTAATGGAAACGGTTTTCGCACCTTTGTAACGCACTTCAGTAAAGAAGTGAGCATCCGGTGTACGAGTCTGAGGGACGTTGGAACCCCAGGCGATAATGTAATTAGAGTTATACCAGTCTGCCGACTCAGGCACGTCGGTTTGCTCGCCCCAGGTCATGGGTGATGAGGGTGGTAGATCGCAGTACCAATCGTAGAAGCTCATGCACACGCCGCCCATCAACGACAAGTAACGAGAGCCCGCCGCGTAGGACACCATGGACATGGCGGGAATTGGCGAGAAACCAATTACACGATCGGGACCGTAAGTCTTGGCAGTGTAGACATTGGCCGAGGCAATGATTTCGTTTACCTCGTCCCAGGAAGAACGGATAAAGCCGCCCAGGCCACGCTTACTCTTGTAGCTTTCTGCTTTAGCGGGATCTTCTACAATGGAACCCCAAGCCTCAACCGGGTTGCTGTATTGGGCACGGGCTTCACGCCACAATTTCAGCAAAGGTTTGCGAACCTTAGGATACTTGAGCCGGTTGGCGGAGTAGATATACCAAGAGTAGCTGGCGCCACGGGGACAACCGCGAGGCTCATGGTTGGGCAGATCCGGACGCGTGCGGGGATAATCAGTCTGCTGCGTTTCCCAGGTAATCAATCCGTTTTTAACGTAGATCTTCCAGGAGCAGGATCCGGTGCAGTTAACCCCATGGGTGGAGCGGACAATTTTGTCGTGCTGCCAACGTTGGCGATAACTGTTTTCCCAGTCTCGACTCTCCTTGCGGGTTTCGCCATGCCCGTTGGCAAAATCCCCACGCTTATTCGACGTAAAAAAATTCAGTCGATCCAATAAGTGGCTCATAGTTTAGTCCTCACCTGACGGCGTATTTTTGTAAACTCGTTTTCTTTCCAGCTCTTGCCCCGCTCTTGCGTGCGCCAGTGCTTTGAGAGCAAAATAAATCAACGAGCCAAAGCTAACTTGACCTGTATCAACACAGCAATGCAGCTAAATGAATAGCGCCAAACGCCCCTACCCCCTAAGTGGTAGAGACAAAATAGCGTGAAGAATTGATAGTTGGGGGGCTCTACCCCCTTGTGGGTGGAACAAGCCTGCAGCAACAAGAGCCCGAATCATTAGAGGTAGACATGCCCATCAAGAAGGTCAGCGACAAATTTACCGGTTCGGTAGTCACCATCATCAGCTCATCGGTATTCACCATTATTGCGGTGATGATGGTGGCCATTGTGATCTCGTTCTGGATGGTGGAAAAAACCGGATCCGATGCGCAGGCCATAAACACTTCAGGCTCCATGCGCATGCAAACCTACCGCATCGGCCTGGCTCTTGAGCAACGCAATACAGCCACACTCGAGCAAGCCATTCAGGAGCTGGATATTACCTGGTCGCACTTTAGTCTCAGCGCCTTTATTGAAGACGAAGACAACGAAAAAATTCACAGTCAGTTTTTGCAAACAAAAGACAACTGGGAGAATCATCTCAAACCCATTGTTTACCAGACCATGGCTGACCCCGACCTTCCCTTTCCCAGCAAAGAGCTGCAGTTGCAGGTGGACGCCATAGACAATCTCGTCACCCTGTTTCAAAACCACTCAGAGGAGAAAACCTATCGCCTGCGCTTGGTACTTCTTATTTCCATGTTCGCCTCGTCGCTGATCGGCAGCGTGATTTTTTATATTCTGAAAGAACGTCTGGAGCGACCGCTGGGAGCACTGACAGATGCCGCACGGGAAATCGGTAAAGGTAATTTTGACCAGCATTTGGATTTTGTGCGCAAGGATGAACTGGCGCTGCTGGCACAGACGTTGAACGACACCAGCCATTCCATTGCCGAGATGCAGAGCAGCCTGGAAAGCCGCATTGACGAAAAAACCAAAGAACTGCGCCACAATAACACCACACTCAATTACCTGTTCAATATAGCCAGTCAGATAAACAGTATTCATGAAGATGAACTGGACATAGACGAACTCGTCGGCACCCTGTCTCAGATTACCGGCATTGACCACGTTGAGCTTTGCCTGCTCACCGCCGACGGCGAGCAGCCCTATCAACAAGTCAGTCCCCCGGACCAAGTCCACTGCGAAGCGCGAAATTGCTCGGCATGCAGAACTCCCGTCAAAACAATCACTCCGATTGACAACCTAGCCCATCACCGCTATCCGGTAATGCACGATTCAGAGCATTTGGGTGTACTGGTCGCGAGAAATACAGAACCGGAAATGGAGCAATGGAAGGATCAACTGATTCAATCTGTAGCGGACCAGATCGCTATTGCCCTGTCCATTAAGAAACAGGCCAACAACATGCGCCGTATGGCGTTGATCAATGAACGTCAGGTAATCGCCCGGGAGCTGCACGATTCTCTGGCGCAGGCGTTGTCCTATTTGCAGATCCAGGTATCGCGCCTGCAAAAGAATCAGGACAAGGGAAATTTCGAAAAGAACCAGGCAGTTATCGACGAACTGCGAGAAGGTCTGTCATCCGCCTATCAGAGTTTGCGGGAACTGTTGACGACTTTCCGCCTGAAAATTTCCACCGACGGTCTGCAAAGTTCGCTACTGGAAGCGGTGAACCAATTGCAGGAGCGCACGGACATCAAAATAGATCTGGATTACAGCGTTCAGGATATTCCACTGAGTCCGGCAGAAGAAATCCACCTTGTGCAGATTGTTCGCGAAGCCACACAAAATGCCATCAAACATTCACAAGGCACACGCATCAACATTGGTTTGATTCAACAACCTGATCGCATGATCAACGTATTTATCGCAGACAACGGCGTGGGTCTTCCGGAAAACCCGGAAAAGCTCAATCACTATGGATTGGCAATTATGCGCGAGCGCAGCCGCCAGTTAACCGGGGACCTCAATATCCACGCAAATCCCGAAGGCGGCACCATTATCGAGTTCAACTTTACGCCAAGTATTATTTCAAAAAGTGCTTAGGGCCTATACCAGGCCCTAAGGCTCAACTAAGCGATGGTAAATTCAACGCTACCCAACTCAGCGTAGTCAGCTTTGTAGTGCCCCCGCTCAGCAGGAACAGCACCGCCACAGGTACCGGTCATCAACAGCGCCCCATCACTCGCAGGAATACCTCTGCGACCAGCCTCTTCACGCATCCATTGCAGCGCGGCAACCGGGCCACCCAGGGAATCACCAATACTGGTTTCAAGAACAGTTTCACCATCCCGACTCAGCACGACGGGAGAATCCAGAATATGATCCGACCATGGCTTCTGTGGTCCCTGAATAAATCCCCAGGCACCAAGATTACACAACACCAGGTTGGCGGGAGTCATATCTTCAGGCCTGGCAAAATCCACACACACGAATTCCAGTGCTGGGCCAAAAGACCGGGGCTGCCCCGCAGCATCAACCACAATGCCGATTTCACACTCGATGGCCAGCTTCTCATGGTACGGGACAGCCTGACCCTGCTGCATTCGACCAGAGCCGTACAGTTGCCCCAACAGACTGGATTCCAGGCCGAAGAGCGCCCGCAAATCCGGATTGGTTAAACCCGCTTTCACACCGGCAACATCAGCGCCGGTAACGCCAGTCACAACATCCGGGAGCAGACTGTAAGCTCTGTCCAGTTCCAGACTCTCGGGAAATGCGGGCAATGGTTCCTGCGACTTAATGGCGCAGACCAACTGCTCAATAAACGTTGCATACTCTGTCATGATTCAGACTCTACCCTATCGAACAACCGTGCGATGCAATACACGCTCGTAGCCTTCATAGCCACCGTTGGCTCGATGCAGAACCGAGCGGTTGTCCCACATAACTACCATGCCCGGCTCCCAACGGTGGCTGTATTGAAACTCTTCGCGGGTTTGCCAGTTGTAGAGATCAGACAACAGTTGAATCTCTTCGTCCCCTTCCATTCCTTCAATACCGATGATGTAGCCAAAGCAGCCAAACAGGGTTTCTTCACCAGTTTCCGGGTGCTTGCGAATGATGGGGTGAGCCTGCACCTTGTTGGCATCTTCTGAATAAATGATTTTCATCGCGCGATCGGAATCCTTCTCCCGCTCGCCATACAGACCATCCGGGGCATAGGCGGCCTTGGCCGAGTGCAACGCATTTTTACCCTCGAGACGCTGGCGCAGCTCTGGCGGCATTTCTGCCAACGCTTTGTGCTGATTAATGAAACCGGTATTACCGCCCTGAGGGGGAATGGTAATGCCGTGCAGGATGGTAGCCGCCGGCGGATTTTCGCCAAAACTCCAGTCGGTGTGCCAAGCCTCGGCAAAGATGGGAGCCTGCTCATTGGCACCACGGCGCAGCTCGACGATGTGGTCTCTACCCTCAATGGTAGGCAGATATGGATCGCCGGCAAAATCCCCCATCAACAGGCTGAAGCGCTCCAGATCGTCGTCACTAATGTCTTGCTTGGGAAACACCACCACGTGATGCTCCAGCCAAGCCTGGCGTATCGCCTGAACCGTTTCTGCGCTCAATTGCTGAGTCAGGTCAACACCTTCGATCAACGCACCACAGGCGCCATCAGTGGGAGTTACGGTAATTGCATCTTGTGCCATGGTTTTCAGCCTCTGTTTTATTGTTATGAGTAGCCAGAATTATGGAAGCTTAGCCTTGACCTGCCAGTGACAAATTACGAATATAGGTAACACTTTACGACTCAACAGCTTAACACCATGCAACACCTGCACATCACCAATTTGTGGATCAACTCCCTGCTGCAGGCGTTTTCCCAGACGGGTCTTGATACCCAAGCACTGATTCGTGGCTTTCCGGGGTTTGACAATAACCAACTACAGGAGGGACAGCCCCTACCACTGTCTATGGCGCGCACCATGTGGCATCGCGCGGAAAAGTTGTCCGACGACCCTCTACTGGGAGCCACCATAGGCAGCAATCAGAATTTCCGATCCAGTGGCGTTCTGATGCCGGTGTGCTGGCACAGCCCCAATGCCCTGACAGCGCTGCGGCACATTGCCAGCTTTCAGAAATTGATCAGCGAGAACGGTTTATATCGTATCAGCGAATGCGACAACGGCCATTGGATCCGCTGTGAATATGTCCCCTCCGTCAACGCTGTGGCGCCAAATCAACAACAGATTCTCTCAGTGGTCAGTGGTACGTTGCAGTTGTTGCGAGAAATCACCGGTGGGCGACTGATTCTGCGGCAACTGATGGTCCCTGAAACGCTTGAGTGCTCTGCACTTTCAAAGCAACTGCAATGCTCGGCCATTGCCCATCCTGGCAACTTCTGTCTGGTGATGGACAAACAATCTCTGAGCCACCCGGTTATTGGACGAGACGAACAGCTGTATCAAATCAACCTCGCCTACGCGGAGGGCATGCTGCGCTCTCAGCGTGAGCACCAAACTCTGGTAGAACAGATCACTTTTTGCATCGATGTAGAACAACCGGCTCAGGTAAGCATGCAGCACATAGTCGATGAGCTGGGTATGCAACCGCGAGTGATCCAACGCCATCTGTCAGAGCAGAACACCAGCTTTCGCGAGTTGAAAAACCAGATCCTCAAACAGCGCTGTCTCGATCTGCTTGTCACCCGCAATCTCGATCCTGAGTTCGTAGCCCTCAGTCTCGGCTACACAGAAACCAGCGCTTTCTATCGCGCCTTCAAACTATGGTTTGGAGCGACGCCAAAACAATTCAAACAACAAAAAATCACCCCTACCGAATAATTGGGGTCAGAGCCCTTTTTCGCTTTTTCGCCCTAAAAGAAAAGAAAGAAAAGGGCTCTGACCCCATTTAATACATTTGTTGGCTTTAGAACGAAACAGGGGCTCGTTTGAGCCCCTGTTTTGGTTTGTTCCACCCCAAGTAATTAAGGGTTATAGAATTCACCACTCTTGCGCAGGTAGAACCACCAGTTGATCAGGATACACACTGCGTAGAAAGCCGCGAATCCGATCAGGGCCACTTCGGGAGTGGTCGCTTTAATCTGCTCACCCAGAACCTTCGGAATGTAGAAGGCGCCGTATGCTGCTACCGCAGAAGTCCAACCCAGAACCGGGCCTGCCTGTTCTTTCGGGAACACCATGGCGATGGTGCGGAAGGTAGAGCCGTTACCGATACCAGTGGCAGCAAACAGCAGCAGGAACAGCAGGAAGAATGGCAGGAAGAATTCTTCCGGAGTCGCTGAAGAGTATGCGGCTTTCATAAAGTAAGCCACACCCAGCGCTGAACCAACCATTACTACTGAACATACTTGAGTTACCAGAGCACCACCGACTTTATCGGAAATCCAGCCACCGAGCGGGCGAATCAACGCACCGATAAATGGCCCCATCCATGCGTACATCAGAGCACTAGGGCCATTGGGGTTAGCCGTGTCATGAGTCATTACACCATCAACCATCAGATGCTGGTAACCAAAGATCACCTTGATGGACAGCGGGAAAGACGCCGCAAAACCGATGAAAGAGCCAAAGGTCATGGTGTAGATCACACTCATTACCCAAGTGTGCTTGTTATCAAAAATTTGATATTGACGCTTAAGGATTGGCTTGATGTTGCCTGGGATCATTTTCAGCAGGAATACAGTCGCTGCAATCACCAGGACCAGAACCACCTCTTTCGGCACGCCAAAACCAGAACCGTTAGCCGCTTCTGGCAGCATCAACCACAAACCGGTAGTCGCAGTGACAAAGCCCACCAGCAACATTACGGTGATCATGGCAAAGGCACCCACTGGAGAAGGAATGTCAGGAGACACTTCCTGGGTCCGGATATTGTTCATACCAAACCAGCCGAGGAATGCCAGAGGAATCAGAAACAGCAGCCATACAAAGCCGGCGTTCTGGATCCAGGCATCGGTACCGGCAGGAATCTTGCCAATCAAAGTTCCGGAAGTGCTCTGCAGTACCATGGACTCGCCACCCATAGCGCCAAACAAACCAAAGGTCATGGCCAGGGGCACCAGAATCTGCATAGTGGTTACACCAAAGTTACCGAGACCAGCATTTAAGCCCAATGCCAAACCCTGTTGTTTCTTTGGAAAGAAGAAGCTGATATTGGACATGGATGAAGCGAAATTACCGCCACCAAAACCGGAGAGCAACGCCAACAACTGGAACACCCACAGAGGCGTATTCTTGTCTTGTAACGCAATACCGGCACCACATGCGGGAATCATCAACAATGCGGTAGTAAAGAAGATGGTGTTGCGACCACCGAAGAGCCTCACGAAAAAGCTACTCGGTATTCGCAAGGTGGCACCGGTCAAACCGGCAATGGCCATCAATGTAAAGAGTTCAGATTTTGCAAACGGAAAACCCAGGTTCAACATTTGAACCGTGATAATCCCCCAGTACAACCAGACCGCAAAACCACACAGTAAGCTGGGAATTGAAATCCAGAGATTGCGATTCGCAGTCTTCTTTCCTTCGGATTCCCAGAACGCATTGTCTTCCGGATCCCATTTTTGCAGGTCGGCCATAAGCCCCTCCCATAGTTTTATAAAGTGTCCAGGCCACTATGCAAGGAGGAATGCAAGGGAAACAATGCATATAAGGAAGTAGACTTTTCTACTTACTCGCCACGTGCCGAGATACCCCTTTGGGAGTAGCTTTGTCACACACTCCGGATGAATACTGACCCCACTCGCTGCGTAGGCGCGGGAGCAGCTACCCACTTATAAGCAATTGTCGAGAAAAGACGGCAAATGAACTTGTTTCACTGCCTGATCTACATCAAGTTCTGTATTTTTGCCGGTTGTGCTTTTGGCACACATAGGCAATGGTATTTGCGCGAAATACAAGGTATAAACACCGGCAGATGCTGTTTTAAACACTCTTTTCAGTTGGCTAGTCAGCTGACGGAAGTCGATTGACAAGAACCACTCAACAAGAGCCATTCAAAAACAGCATCGCCAGAACCAATCAGAGGCAGCGACTTCAATGAGCGACAGCGAATCCATTCCTTCGATACTGCTTGTAGACGATCACCCATTACTGCGCAAAGGGCTGACACAACTGATCGAAGATGAGGACGATCTGCAAGTAGCAGGCGAAGCCAGTTCCGGCGCAGAAGCACTGGAACTTGCGGAGAAACTCGACCCGGATCTGATCGTACTGGATCTCAACATGCAGGGAATGGACGGTTTGGAAACTCTGCGCCGCTTACGCGATAACGGCGTAACCGCCAAGATCGTCATGCTAACGGTATCGGATACCGATGAAGACGTAGTTCAGGCCATTACCTACGGCGCCGACGGCTACCTGCTGAAGGATATGTCTCCGGAAAATATTTTGGAGCGCATTCGCGAAGCCACGCTTGGCAAGATGGTTATCAGTGAAAAGCTCACTACCGTATTAGCCGACGCATTACGCAAGGGCGACACCAAACCCAACTTGCTCAATAGTCTCACCAGCCGTGAACACGAAATTCTCAAACACATCGCCAAGGGGCTGAGCAATAAACTGATTGCTCGCGAACTCGATATTTCAGACGGTACCGTCAAGGTCCATGTGAAGCATATTCTGAAAAAGCTGGGCCTGCGTTCACGGGTACAAGCGGCTGTGTGGATGATCAACCAGGAAAACTAATCGCCAGCATCCATGTTGGCCAGTAACTATTATGGACTGTTGTAATACCGGGGCCATGCTGCCCCTTGAAGAGGCAAAATCTCGCCTGGCCGATGCCATTACCCCCATCGTCGAAACCGAAACCGTTTCTATTTCTCAGGCGCTTGATCGTATTCTGGCGACCGATATTCATAGCGAATTACAGGTCCCTGGATACGACAACTCCGCAATGGACGGTTACGCACTGCGCGCGGCGGACCTGCAACACAGCGACACTCTGACACTGGTCGGCAAATCCTTTGCCGGAACCCCCTATGACGGCAAAGTCCAAGCGGGCGAATGCATTCGTATCATGACCGGCGCTCTGGTGCCGCCAGATACCGACACGGTAATTATGCAGGAAAACACCAACGTCCAAGGCAACACGGAAGTGGGTGACCAGATTACCTTTAGCGGCATTGCCAAAACCGGTAGCAACATTCGCCGTGCCGGAGAGGATATAGATATTGGCACCACCGTGCTGACTCAAGGTCGCAGAATTTCGCCCGCGGATATCGGATTACTGGCATCCATTGGCATTGCCACAGTCACCGTGTTCCGCCCCATTAAAGTCGGCATTTTTTCCACTGGCGATGAACTTCGCCTTCCAGGCCAATCACTGGATCCCGGCTGCATTTATGAGAGCAATCGCTTTGTAGTCAGCGCCATGTTGCAACGCCTCGGGGCAGAAATTGTCGACCTGGGCATTATCCCCGACAAACCCGAAGCACTTGAAAACGCTTTTATAGAAGCCTCCGGCCAATGCGACGCGGTTATTTCTTCTGGCGGTGTATCAGTGGGCGAAGCCGACTACACCAAGACGATTCTCGACAAACTGGGCGCGGTAGGCTTCTGGAAAGTGGCCATAAAACCGGGCAAACCTTTCGCCTTTGGCACCATTGGAGATATGAATAACACAGCTGGCAGCTACTTTTTTGGTTTGCCCGGAAACCCGGTTTCTGCCACGGTTACGTTTCATCAACTGGCGCTACCGGTTCTGCGCAAGCTTGCCGGTGAATCTATCACCGAGAGCCCCACCATTGAAGTGCCCGCCCAGCACGCCATTCGCAAATCCCCAGGGCGTACCGATTTTCAACGGGGCAATCTTGTTGCTGACGAACAAGGTCGCAGCAAAGTCAGCACCACCGGTGCCCAAGGTTCGGGAATACTCTCCTCCATCAGTCGCGCCGATTGCTACCTGGTATTGGAGCGCGAGCATGGCAACTACGATGAAGACGATTTAATTACGGTACAGCCGTTTGACCGCTGGCTGGGCTAACGGAGAAAAGCATGATTACCAATTTCCAAGAACTTTTAAACGAAGCCAACAAACAGGAACAACCATAACGGTTACTGTTTCTATTAGCCAAAGCCCGCATGCTGCACCAACACATGCCTATTTTAAAGTTTGATTCTAGTATGCTAGGGCCCTTCAGGAAAACTCCATAGTGGCCAGGTAGTGATAGCGTAAACAGACCGAATCTAAGAGCGCAGTCGATTCCACAAGCTATTGTTGCTTGGCAATCGCGGCGTCCATGAGAGAGGTTCCCTAGAGTTGTATATAGGGCTTGATAATTTGATAAAACCGAATTCAAGCCCTACTCTTAAGTGATACTAACGCTTTAACCCCTGATACCTTATGAAGATTAGACCTCTGGCGGCTGCTCTGCTCAAAGTATTAGCTTGTTTTCTAGCCGTTCATTCTCCGTTAGCCCCTGCATCAGATCAACCAAACAAGCTGCAAATCGGCGCTTACGATCACTATCCGTTTCACTATCAGAAAGACGGTCGAGTTATCGGCACTGCTATAAGAACACTGAATTGTGTTATGGAATTCATCGACCAAGAATACTCTATTGCAATATATCCCCAATTGCGCGGCGAACAGCTTTTCAAGCAGAATAAGCTGGACGCTCTTCTGTCATTTCCTGAAAGCTACAACCAGCGACTCAACTCACTAGTCAGCGATCCTATTGTCTATGAGCGCTGGAACATGTATTTCAACGCCGAAAAAAAGCATGTCAGGGATTTTATTCCATTAAAAGTAGATCAGCTATCTATTGGCAGTATCAGAGGTGGTGCAGTCGAGGACTGGCTTAGATCGATAAATATTCAACCGACATTTCGGACAAACAATGTCGAACAGTTGACTAAAATGCTTTATAGCCATCGGATTGATGCATTTATTGCTGATGAAAAGAGCATGGATTTAACATCACTGAATGTTAATGCGCAAAACAACGCCACATTCGACAAATTACTTGTTACCTTTTCACCACTATCTATCCACTTCTCCCCTGAAACCGCTGGCATTAATCAAGCTTTTATAAAAGAGTTTAACTTGGCTATACCGCAATGCGATTCAACCAAAATTGAGCTGAGTTATTCTGAAAGTCAAACTCTATTAAATACAACCAGAAATATATTTGATAACTATTTCAACATATCTACGATCAGGGATAGCATCATTATGTCCAACCTGGAGTTTTCATCTCTGCGCTCTGATAAGGACATTCAAAAACTGGATAAACAATGGCGAGACCCCAGCCAAAGTGGGCACAAAGAGTTGGTAAACAAAATACTTAACTCGAAAGATTCAGAATTTTTAAGAAAAATACAGAAGTTATCACAGGGTCTGATACTTGAAATTATTGTAATCAACAAATATGGATTCAACGTAATAGCAAGTGATAAAACTACAGACTACTATCAAGGCGATGAAGACAAATTCATCCAAGCCATTCAATCAACAATAGAAAAACCCCATATTAGCCCAATAATATTTGACGCGTCAGCCAGAGAATATGCCACTCAGATCAGCATGCCAATTGCATCAGGCTCAAAAAATATTGGGGTTGTTACCTTTACATTAGACCTGGCGAAGATCTTCAACCTCTCTCCCAATCAAGCAAAGTAAGTCAGAAACCACCTGACTTACTGCTCTTGCAGGAATTACATTACAGGACTTTAAATCTACCCGCCAAATTCGACAACACTTCAACTTCATGACTGATGTTCTGAGTTGCCTCGACCACCTTCGCGGCGTCATCTCGGGTGTGACTTGAAACATCAGAGATATTCACCACCCGTTTATCAATATCCACGGCCACCTGACTCTGCTCTTCAGCGGCGGTTGCAATCAACATATTCATTTGGCTAATGGTATCTACAGAAGCGAGAATACTCGCCAGAGCGTCTTTCGCTTCTGTCGCCAATTCCACGCTCTGCTGCGCCTCGTGAGAGGTGTTTTCCATCGCGTTGACCGCATCCAGTGCCTGACTCTGAAGACGATCAATAATATTGGTAATCTCCTGGGTAGAATCCTGGGTGCGCTGCGCCAAGGTACGTACTTCGTCGGCCACCACCGCAAAACCGCGACCATGCTCGCCAGCGCGTGCCGCTTCAATGGCTGCATTCAACGCCAACAGGTTAGTTTGCTCGGCAACGCCGGTAATCACCTCCAGCACACTTCCCACTTGACCGGTCTCATGCTGTAGGCTGGTCAACACCTCGGCGGTGCGATTTAGATTACCGGACATGGCACTGATCTGTGATACCGCCCGAGATACAGTCTCATCGCTAGATTTAGCCAGCACATCCGCTGCCTGAGCTGCCTCAGCCGCCTCTGCAGAATTCGACGCCACTTCATTCACAGTAGCGGCCATTTCGGTCATGGCCGATGCCACTTGATCAATTTCAGTGTACTGACGATTAACGCCCTGCTCGGTTTCATTGGTAGCAGCCACCACCGATTGAACATACTGTTCAGTGCGACCTACGGACTCCAGCACATTAGTGGCCAACATGCTCATGTGGTCAGACATATCATTAAACGAGGTGTACATCTGCCCCACTTCGTTGTCTGTGTGAGTAATCTTGAAGCGGTGGGTAAAATCTCCCTCCCCCACTTGCGCTAAACGCCGCTGCAGACGTTTGATATTCTGCATCAACATGGTCAAACCAAATGCGCGCCCCGTTAGCACCAGAAACAGTATGCCCAGTATGCAGATAAAGGCACCCGTCAGCAGACTACTTGTGGTCTCACTGGATACATTGGTCAGCATCACCACTGCTTTGTTCATCTCTTTCAGGATAATCGGTGAAGTGCGCTTAAGCTCAGCTGTATTGGCATCACTTTGGTCCTTTAAATAACTTTCCAATAGGGCTTTGTAGTCCTTCCAGAGTGTACCCACTACCTCCATCTGTTTGAGAATGGCTTTGTCGGTAATAGGGTTCATACCCTGCTCGGGATCGCCATTGATGATCTTTCCGTGTGAGACCTCAAACAACGCCATGGTTTTACGTAACACAGACTCCTGCTCTACACCGGCCCCCACCAACATCACTTCCTTCGCCATCTTCTGGCTCAGCATACGCTGCTTTCCGGCGACGTTGATGGTCTGGGGATCAATAGCCATACTCATATACAGCATGACGGCCGAGCCGGCCGCTAATAAAAAGATCATCGCATAGGAAAGCAAAAACTGGCTGTTCAGGGTTTTACACCCCATTACCCGTAAAATAGCGTCGACAATTTTGGCAATAAATTCGTGCATAGGATTCAGCCCGTTCCTTAATGTAGTAATTTAGTTTCCCTCTACCGGACTTATCGGCCAAGCGGCGGCTGTCTTGATAGTAAATATCAATAATGCGAACGCCAGCGCTCCGCTTGAACTCAAGAGGCGTTAGAGAATAAATAGATCACCAATAGGAAAGTTACAAACCAAAAGCCGGACATTAACTTCCAAAACAGCAAGGTACTGGCTTTCTTTTCGCTTACGGGGTCTTCTCTTAGGAATTCCGGATTGGGTTGAGTAAGATCCAGTATCATCTGTGGAATCGCTGTATAACGCTGTTCCAGATCGAACTGCACGCCCTTTTCCAGGGCGCGATCAAACCACACCGGGATCACCGGATTGAAGCGTGACGCGGAGCGGTAGCGCAGACGATCATAGTCAAATGCTGTCCGGCAATTTTCCACACCTTCACCATAGGGCAAATGGCCGGTGAATATCTCGTAGACAATGGTCGCTAAAGCATAGAGATCGCCCTGTATCCCCGGGTTATTGCCCATCAGATACTGTGGATCGGAATACCCAGCGGTACCAAGCGCCCCCTCATGATCAATGGGGTGATGAATCTCGGCGAGACCGGCAACATAGACGGAGCCAAAATCTACAATTTTGACATTGTCATTTTTATCAACAAGAACATTCCCAGGCTTTAGATCCTGATGGATGGCTTCGTTATCGTGAAATGCCTGCAGACCATCGGCGATTTGTTTGACGATATTGATGGCGCGCTTCGGCCGCGGCAGATGATTGCGCTCCATCCAATCGTCCAAGCCCTCCCCTTCAACAACCTCCATCAAATAGTAAAGACAACTGCGATCTCGGGTTTGCCGCACCACTTGCGCCACATGAGGGTTGCGTATGCGACTGCCAATCCACTCTTCTTGAATAAAGCGATCAATATAGCTGATATCGTCCTCGTAGTTATGGGACGGGGTTTTCATGGCGTAGCGATTGCCGGTTTGCTCATCGCGCACCAGATACAGCTGGCTACGACTGGAGGCGAACATCTCCTTTTCCACTACATAGCCATCCACTTTCATACCCGGTGTCAGTTCCGGTGGAAACGGCAGACGAGTCAGCTTGGCACTGTAATCGTCGAGGTTTTCGTCGGGCAGTGACACCACCTTGCACACCACCGCCGATATATTATCGTCGCTGCCTGCCGCATAGGCAGCGTCCACCAGCTGATTTGCCAGGGTGTCAGTACCCAGATCCTGTTGCAGCAGCTCGACGATCTGAGTGGG
This sequence comes from Cellvibrionaceae bacterium, assembly GCA_027012915.1. The sequence continues at coordinate 4,663 of JALUYN010000042.1, read as the reverse complement.
TTCCATAAAGTCGTGGATGCCATCGCTACTCAGCAACAGGCGATCCCCGGCCCGCAGAGGCAGGCGCCCGTAGTCCACATTGAGTCGGTTATCCATACCCAGAGCGCGAGTCAGGAAAAACTTGCCATCGGCAATGCTCGCGGTGTGGTCGCGAGTCAACTGTTTGAATTCGCCGTCGCGCAACAAATAAATGCGACTGTCGCCCACATGGAAAAAGTGAGCAGTCTGGCTTTTGACAATTAGCGAACTGAAGGTACACAAATAGCCTTTGCTGTCCGTCGCAAACTCGTGGCTCATGCGGTACAAACGCAGATTCACGGTCGACAGTATCTTCTCGCCACTGTGGCCAACGGACCAGGTATCCGGCGTTTTGTAATACTCTTCGATAAAACGTGCGACCGCGGTCCGACTCGCCTCTCGTCCAGCTTCTGCAGAAGAGACGCCATCGGCCACCACCAGCGCCGCTCCCTTGCTGTGTAGCAGGTAGCGGTCCTCCGGTATTTCAATACCAGCGGTATCCTCATTCAACGACTTACGGCCCTGCACAGAGTGCAGGGCCGCTTCCAATTTCAGTTCAGACAAAGTCGAACCTCATTTAGCTAGGTTTCAACAAATACATTAGCCAACGTCAATCATTTCTACAGTACCATCTGGCAGTACTTCGGAAATTTGTCCTTTAGGCTCATCCATCATTGCAGCGATAAAGAAGATCAACAGAGCAGACGCACCGATCACCATAAAGAAGGTGCTGTAGTCCACAAAGCTCAATACAGTCAGGTAGGTCACCGCGCCCACATTACCGTAAGCACCCGCCATACCGGCGATCTGTCCAGTCATACGACGCTTGATCAGCGGCACTACCGCGAACACTGCACCTTCACCTGCCTGAACAAAGAACGAACAGCACATGGTGGCAATTACAGCCAGGAAGATGGGCCAGCTAGAGTCGACAGCACTCAGAGTAAAGTAACCCACCGCCAGACCACCGATCAGAATCATCAGTGCTCTGCGACGGCCAAATTTATCGGAGAACCATCCGCCAGTAGGACGCGCCACCAGATTCATAAAGGCAAAACCGGATGCCAGCAGACCCGCTTTTACTGGGCTCAAGCCAGCAAAAGTTTCGATAAAGAACAGTGGCAACATAGACACTACCGCCAGCTCCGAACCGAAGGTAACAAAGTAAGACCACTGAAGAATCGCTACCTGCTTGAACTTGTATTTATCCAGCTCGGGAACGCCGTTGCGCAGATGGTCTTTGTTAACCTGCCAGATAGAGTGTAACTGGAAGAAGAACAAGACAACCAGTCCGCCCCAAATGGCCTGAGAAGCGGTATCGCTGAGCAACCCCAAATTGGATGGCGACAGCTTCCAGGTCAACACCGCCAGAGCGGCGTACATAGGAATATTCATCAGAATATAGAGAACGAAATCCTTCTTACTGGTCACTTCCAAACCACCAGACTTCTTGGGTTTGAAGTAAGTCGACCCCTTGGGAGTATTACGCGCCAGTCGGAAGTAAACAAAGCTGTACAGGCCGATGATGACACCAGTAGTACCCAGCGCATAACGCCAGCCATCATCACCACCGTAGATCAGCGCCAGAGTTGGCAAGCTCATCGCCGCAGCGGCAGAACCGAAGTTACCCCAGCCACCGTAGATGCCCTCGGCAATACCCACAGTTTTGTGCGGGAACCATTCACCCACCATACGGATGCCAATAACAAAACCGGCACCAACGAATCCCATCAGGAAGCGGAATAGCGCGAGCTGTTCATAGCTGTTTGCTGTAGCGAATAACAGACACAGTACTGACGACATTAACAGCAAACCGCTGTAGACGTGCCGCGGTCCATATTTGTCCACCAAAATACCAATGGCGATACGCGCAGGAATGGTAAGCGCCACGTTCAAAATCAACAGCGCTTTCACTTGTTGATTTGTCATGTCGAACGCTTCTTTCATAAACACCATCAGCGGCGCGTGGTTGAACCACACCACGAAGGTGAGAAAGAAGGCGAACCAGGTTATGTGCAAAGTTTTGATTTTAGGATCGCTTAACTTAAACAAGTTAAGGCTATGCGGATCATGCATAACGAGCTCCAACGTTTTAATTAATACCAACGCCACCCTATCCCCGATATTCGCGGGACACTATTGATTTATATCAAGCCGTTTTTGCCATTACGCCAACTGAAATTTTCGCCTCTCCACTATTGGGTAGTGATTTTTCCAATGGTAAGCGGCGTACTTATTGAGCCACTACCACCTTATAGGTAGACACTTTTTGGTCGAGGTATAACACGCTTGTTTATAGGGATAGATCGAGTTTTGCCGCAAAAAATCGGTACACTGTTATACATCGAATTAATGCATGAAAGAGGAACCGCGGTGTCCATAACATCACCCTATGCCTATCGCGCGCTGATCATGGCAACACTGGCGTTTGCCGCAAATTTTTCAGTGTGGACACTCTATGCTGTTAGCGTTCTGTTCTTGCAACCCAATTTGCAATTGAGCTCCACCGAAATGGGAATTCTATTGGCCGCGCCCATGTTTACAGGCGCTCTGATGCGCGTCCCCGCCGGCTACTGGGTAGACCGTTACAAACCCAAAAATGTCTTTATGGTGCAGATGCTCGCGGTAACGCCAGTGTTGTTTATTCTTCCCTACCTGCAAACCCTGTCGGAATACATCATTGCCGGCCTGTGGCTGGGTATCAGTGGTGCGTCCTTTACGATTGGTATTCGCTATGTCACCGATTGGTTTGAGCGCAGCCAGCAGGGAACCGCCATGGGAATCTTTGGCGCCGGCAACGCCGGAGCTGCCATTACTCTGGCAGCCGCGCCGTTTATTGTGGAATTCTGGGGTTGGAATGCACTGGGTCCAAGTTATGGTGCAGGTTTAGTGCTGATGGCACTGATCTTCTTCCTCTACGCACCAGCGACCCCTCAGCATCTGTTGGGCGCGTCTAAGGGCAGCTGGAAAGACGACCTCGCGCCTTTAAAAAAACTGCGTGTATGGCGTTTTGGTCTCTATTACTACTTCGTCTTCGGCAGCTTTCTGGCGCTGATCATGTGGCTTCCACAATACTATCGCTCAGCCTACGAATTGAGCGATTCTCAAGCCATGGGTTTTACTCTGTTCTTTGTCGCAACATCGAGCATGGTACGCGCATTGGGCGGCTGGTTTGCCGATCGCTACGGCGGTCGCGCAGTCAACTGGAGTGTGTTTTGGGTGTGCTTGGTATGCCTGTTTTTCCTCAGCTACCCACCCACCACCATGACCATTCACGGCGTTGAAAGCGATGTCCAGCTAACCATTGAAGTGAACGTCTGGGTCTTTACGGCGCTGATTTTTATCATAGGCATCGCCCAGGGCTTTGGTCGTGCCAGCGTCTATAAAGTGATCCACGATCACTACCCCAATCAGATGGGCAGTGTCGGTGGCGTGGTGGCCGCTATAGGCGCGCTGGGCGGTTGTACCCTGCCTATTATTTTCGGTATCGCAGTCGACGCCGTAGGCTTTTACAGCGTCTGCTTTATGATTCTCTACGGAGTACTCGCCGCCTGTATGATGGCAATGTTTTTGGCGCTGAAATCCGAGCGCTATCAAGAGCGCGTCAATGAAGCTCTAAGCCATAATTTTCTGGAAGACGATTAATGACCGATAAATTACCGGCCCCCGTGTTTCGACTGGCGTTCCGCAGTTTTTTTCTGGCGGGATCCATTTTCAGCTTTGTTGCGATATTGGCCTGGGTATTACTTCTCAATGGCAAGCTAACAATGTCTCCGTACGGCGGTGTGATCTTCTGGCACAGTCACGAGATGCTGTTCGGATTTGTCAGTGCCATTGTGGTGGGTTTTCTATTGACGGCGGTGCAAACCTGGACCTCAACGCCCAGTATCAAAGGTGCCCCCCTGGCAGGCCTGACCGCTCTGTGGCTTGCCGGACGCCTGGGGGCAGTATTCAACTGGCCGCAACCGGAATTCTATGCACTATTGGACCTGGCATTCCTTCCCAGCGCGGCGTTCTTTCTGGCGCGCCCAATTTTCAAAGTTCGCCAATACCGCAATATGTTTTTTGTGCCGGTGCTCCTGCTGATGACTCTGGCTAACGGTTTGATGCACGCTGGCGTGATCTACCACGACCCGGTTTGGATTAGCCAAGGTGCCAATCTGTGTGTCTGGCTGGTGGTGTTTATTATGGGTGTGCTGGGGGGGCGCGTAATTCCCATGTTTACAGCCAACGGCACTCGCACTCAAAAGACCGAGCCAATCAAGGCACTGGAGAAGGTAACACTAGGCAGTACCCTGCTGTTGGCTCTTATTCACGGCCTTAATCTGCAACAGCAACTGGCACCATGGTTAATGGCCGCACTGTTCGGTATCGCTGGCGTCTCACACGGTGTGCGCTGGCTGCGCTGGCGCTTTTGGGTAGGACTGCGTACGCCACTGGTGTGGTCTCTTCACACCGCTTACTGTTTTATCCCTATGGGACTGCTGACCGCCGCGGGCGGCCATGCACTCGGCATCACAATCGCCCCCTCAACACTGCTGCATTTCTTTACCGCAGGTGCCATGGGGGCGCTTATTGTCGCCATGATGTCCCGGGTATCCCTGGGGCACAGCGGCCGACCGCTAAGCCCGGCAAAGCTGATGAC